>DASYBA010000930.1:0-9779 GCA_036501005.1 Candidatus Xenobia bacterium
ACTCCGAGCGAAGCCGCTGCGAGAAGTGCGGCTTCGCCCTCCCCATTACGACGGGTCCCACCGGGGGCTCGATGATCAACACCTCGGATATTTCGCAGAGCGCCAGTGCGGAGAACGATCAGCCCATCGTGAGCGACACGTTCCGCCGCCTGTACGAAGCCGTCAACGGCGTCACCGATGGCACGTTGGGGCTGGGCAAATTCAAGGAGACCGTGGCCTGGTTCGAAGAGCTGATCAAGACTCAGGTAGGCGCCGTCAGCCCCTTGCGGGCAGAGCCGGATGCCTCGGCCGAGGTGCAGGAGGCTTTCGAGCGAGCCCGCGAGCACTTCGAGAACTTCAAGAAAGACATGGACGAGGCCATCGCCGAGTTCCATGCCTACGCCGACGACGAAGACAAGATGCACCTGGTCACCGGCGTGCGGACCTGCAACCGGGGCGCCAACGAACTGCTGCGCATGGAACGGAGCTTGAACGCCAGCGGCACGCAGGGAGCGCCGCCGGGCGAAGAAATGGTGGGTTGATCCGGGCGCCCGGGCCGGGTATACTGTTGCAGCAAACCCGAGCCTAAAGGAAAACCTCTTGTCTCTCAGTCGTCATCGTTTTGCGGTCTTCACCGCCCTGTGGACGTTTTTCGTCATCATTGCGGGGGGGACGGTCACCAGTACTGGGTCCGGGCTGTCCGTTCCCGACTGGCCGCTCAGCTTCGGCAAGCTGATGCCTCCCATGGTGGGGGGCGTCTTTTTCGAGCATGGGCATCGCATGGTGGCGGCCACCGCCGGGCTCCTGATGGTCTGTCTGTGCATCTGGACGGCCCGAGAGGAGACTCGAGCCGGCGTCAGGACGCTGGGCTACGCCCTGGTGGGGACGGTCATCGCGCAGGGCTTGCTGGGAGGGTTGACGGTGCTCCTGCGCTTGCCGCCGGCGGTGTCGTCGACGCACGCCGCCATTGCCCAGTTGACATTCTGCCTGACCATCACCATGGCGCTGGTGACCTCGCCATCGTGGAGAAAGGCTGGGCCTGTTCTGGCGGACGCTCGGTTGTCGCTCCTGGCCCCGCTGACGACGGCGGCGGTGTACCTGCAGATCATCGTCGGGGCCGTGGTTCGACATACCGAGGCGGGACTGTCCATACCTGACTTCCCACTGTGCTTCGGGTCGCTATTCCCGACGCCCGACACGTGGACGCCCGCGGTGCTGGTCGACTTCGCCCACCGGGGGATCGGGGCCACCGTCGTGAGCTGCCTGGTACTGTTGCTGGTGGGCAGGGTGCTGTGGCGACACCGAGACGAGCCCGGGCTGGTGCGACTGGCATGGCTGCTAACGGCCCTGGTGGTCACCCAGATCATCCTGGGGGGCTGCATCATCTGGACCGGGCGGATGGTTCCGGTGACCGTGGCCCACGTGGCAACAGGAGCCCTCATTCTCGGCACGTCCTTGCTGATCACCCTGCGGGTGTATCGGTTGTCTCACCAGGAGCTGGCGTCATGACGGTGCGGGCGCTCGAAGCCAGCCCCGGGTTGGCACGCTGCAACGATTTCTTCGAGCTGACGAAGCCTCGCATCACGGCCATGGTCCTGGTGACCACCGCGGTCGGTTTTTACCTGGCCGAACACGGGCCGTTGCAATTGGTGCCGCTATTCAATACCCTGTTGGGGACGGGCCTGGTCTCGGCCGGGTCGTGCGTATTGAACATGGTGGCCGAACGGGCGGCCGACGCGCGCATGCGACGAACGCTGCACCGGCCTTTGCCGGCCGGTCGTCTAGGGCTGCGGGAGTCGCTCGCTTTCGGGGTGGTCCTGGCCGTGGTGGGCCTGGTGCTGCTCTGGGCGACTGTCAACCCGATCACCGCCGGGCTGGGGTTGGCGGCCCTCATCAGCTATAACGGCATGTACACGCCGCTCAAGGTGCGCACGCCGTGGTGCACGTGGGTCGGCGCCGTGAGCGGGGCCATCCCTCCCCTCATGGGGTGGGCGGCGGCGCGCAACGAGATCGACGGCATGGCCTGGGTGCTGTTCGGCATCATGTTTCTGTGGCAGATTCCGCACTTTCTGGCCATCGCGTGGCTGTATCGAGAAGACTACGCCCGGGGGGGCTTTCCCATGCTGACCGTGCACGACGTGGACGGCCGTCAGACGGTTCGACAGATGGCCCTCTATGCCGCTGCTTTGTGGGGCGTCAGCCTGCTGCCGACCATCTATCACGCGGCCGGGCTGTGGTACTGGCTGTCGGCGCTGATCCTGGGAGCGGCATTTCTGGTGCTGAATCTGCAATTTCGCTCGCGGCGGACGCTGCCCATGGCCCGCCGGGTCTTTCTCTTCTCCATCATCTACCTGCCGGTGCTGTTTGGCATCATGATGGTCGACAAGGTTGGTTGACAGCGGGGCGGCAGGCCGTGTATACTCCTGTGGGCTTATCAAGTAGAAGCCGCCGCTTCTCACCTCCCGACGCTCTCGACATGGGAGTTGTCCGGCAGGTTCCATCCCCCGCCGGAATTGGGCGCGGGTTCAGGAAAGCGGGCGGTGGCCCGCTTTTTTTGTTGACTGGAAAGGAGTTCCCATGCCCAAGATTCGCACCAAGCGGGCGGTGGCGAAACGTATTCGCCTCACCGGCACCGGCAAGATCAAGAGAATGCGCGTGTTCTCCGGCTGCCACCACATTCGGGAAAAGAAGTCGCCCAAGCGCACCCGCAAGTTCCGCAAGCAGGTCGTGGCGCATTCAACCAACGTCAAGGCCCTGAAGCGGCTGGCGCCGTACGCCTGAGGAGGAAGTAGATCATGGCACGAGTCAAACGTGGCGTCATTGCCAACAAGAAGCGACGGGGCATCCTGAAGAGCAGCAAGGGTTTCCGGGGCGTCCGCCGCAATCTCATGCGGGCGGCCCGCGAGGCCATCTTCCACTCGCTGGCGTACGCGTACCGGGATCGCCGGGTGCGGCGGCGGGAGTTCCGCAGCCTGTGGATCGTCCGCATCAATGCGGCGGCGCGGCTGAACAATACGACCTACAGTCGGTTGATGGACGGCCTCAAGAAAGCCGGCGTGCACGCGGATCGCAAGATCCTGGCCGACCTCGCGGTGCGCAACCCGGAGGCGTTCGCCAGCTACTGCAAGCTGGCGCAGAACGAAAAGGCCGGCGCTCCGGCCCCCTCGCAGTCGAAGACCCTGGTCAGCGTCTAACCGCAGACCTCAAAAGGACCGGCCACGTGCCGGTCCTTTTTTGCTGTCCTGGCGGGCCTGCACGTTCAGTGCTCACGCGCCCAGCGGCGTGTCCTCGTGCCGCACGCACAATGGCCGATGTGCGTACCCAGCTTCGACACGAAGCACCCCGTTCGTCGTCGTGTCCTCGTGGCGTACGCACACTACCCCGATGTGCCTACCCAGATTCGACACGCAGCTCCCATTCGTCGGCCTGTCCCCGTGCCTTACGCACATCACGTGCGCACTCGGCTTCAACACGCACCGCCCTATCCGTGGTCGCGTTCCCGGTGGAACTCAGGTATCGGAACCAGCGGGTCTATTACATAGATTGGCGCTCATATGTGTACCCGAGATCGGTCTCGCATATCGACCTTCTTCTATTTAATATCGTGACAGGCTCTCCAGCTCAGCCTGGGCGCTGAAGTACTCGTCCGTTGTGCGGGCGCCCGACTTGAGGGCTTCGGTTAACAGGTGACGCGCTTCCGAGTCATCGCCTCTCATCAAGGCGAGTTCGCCCCGGTAGAAGCAACCCTCGCAGAGCTGGTCGGCCACTGCCTTCCTGCTGCCAACGTGTGCGGCCGACATGAGGGCCTCGTCCGACAGGTCCCCCTGGAGGTACTGGAGGACTTGGCCAGGCCACTGGGACTTGACGTCGTCGGTCAAGTTGGCCAAGCCCGTATCGAGTTCTCGGCGAGCCGCGGGATCGTGACATCGGGCCAGGATGAGATAGAGGCGGATGTGAGCATACGGGTCGGTGGGATCCAACTTGGCGGCCCGGCGATAGTCCGACAGGGCCTTGTCCCACTGCTGTCGGTCGAACCAGACGAGGGCTCGATTGCGCCAGGCGAGAGGGTGCTTCGAATCAATCCCCATGGCCTTTTCATAGTCGGCCATAGCTTTCGAGACTTGGCCGAGACGGAATTCGAGCCAACCGAGATCGTCGTACGCAATCGCGTCCTTGGAATCCAGCGTTATCGCACTTCGATAGTCGGACCGCGCCCCCTCGATATCCCCTGCATCGTCACGTGCGAGGGCCCGATCTATGTAGGCGCCCGCATCGGCCTTGATGGATATCGCCGTCGACGCATCTGCCACGGCTCTTTGTTCCTCGCCCAGCAGCCAGAGTGACTCCGCCCGCCCACAATACAGGGGGGCGTCTTCCGGTTCGGTAAAGGTGTGGCGCTTTTCAAGAGCCGTCGTGAAGTCAGCCACTGCCTTCCCATAGTCGCCGGTACGAAGATTCTCCCAAGCGCGATCGTCATAGCCGCGCCACCCCTCGGGGTTGAGCCGGATAATTGAGTTCAGATCGTACATGGCTGCTCTGTGTCTTTGGAGGCCTTTCAAAAACGTCCGAAGACGAAAAGCCTGCGCGTCGCGTGGTTGTGACTGGGAATCGCTGGCGTGCAGCGCCAGTGCCCTCTCCAAGTCAGCATTTGCCTCGCTATCTCGATGCAGGCGTCCATAAGCCATGGCTCGTTCGATATACCGCCAAGGGTTGCGAGGGTCAAGCAGCAGGGCTCTGGAAAAGTCCGAGACAGCCCCCTGAAGGTCGTTGACGTCTGTCCGATAGGATGCTCGACGATCGTACGCGTTGGCCGTACGGTGCCAGGCGATGGCTGTGGTGCACTCATCGATGGCAGCCTGATACCGGCCGCGGTGCTCCCAGAAGGTCGCCCGGTCCAAGGCGTACTGGGCCTGGCCCTCATGGGTCTGGGTCTACAGGGGGACTCGACTGCACGACCCGCACGATGAGGCTGATCGCCAACAGGAGACCGAACACAATCCACAGGTTCCGCACGATGCGAAGCTTCGTCCCCCCGCCGACCGCTCCCCGCCGAGGATCAGGCCAGGGGCCGATGGCGGGTCGGGGCTTCCGTCCCCCATGATGGGGAGGTGGAAAAGAATTTGTCCAGAACATTGTTAACACTGTCTACATTGAGGTATCCTAGAGGTGGAGGCATGCCGTCGCCGGCATTGAGAAAGCATGGAAACATTGAAGCCTGAAACACAGAAGAACGGGAGCCGCACCAACGGCAACGGCAACGGCCGCACGCCATGGCTCATCGGAATCATTGAATCCAAGGGGCTGCTGCCCAAAATCTCGGAAACCGAACGTGCCGCCCTCGAGGCCGGCACGGTGTGGATTGATGCCGACATCTTCTCGGCCCGGCTGGACTGGGATCGCCTGGTCGCCATGCCCTGGCCGCGCCTCACCGAACGGGAGCAGGCCTACATGGACGGCCCCACCGAGGCCCTCTGCCACATGTTCAACGAGTGGGACATCATGCAGAGCCGCGACATTCCGAAAGAAGTATGGGACTTTCTCAAAATCCACGGCTTTTTTGGGTTGCTGATCCCGCAGGAGCACGGCGGGCAGGGCTTCTCCGCTCACGGAGCCTCGACCATTTTTGGCAAGATCGCCTCCCGATCGTTCGGGGTGGCCGGCGTAGTCCTGGTGCCGAACGCCCTGGGACCCGCCGAGCTCCTCTGGCACTACGGCACGGATGCCCAACAGAAGAAGTACCTGCGCCCACTGGCCACCGGCCAGGAGGTGCCTTGCTTTGCCCTCACCGAGCCTGAAGCCGGGTCCGACGCCGCCAGCATCCAGTCGGAAGGCGTCGTCTTCAAGAAGGACGACGGCACGCTGTGGCTCCGCCTGAACTGGCGTAAGCGCTACATCACGCTGGCTCCGGTCGCGACGCTGCTGGGCCTGGCGTGTCGGGTGAAGGATCCGCAGCGCCTGCTGGGCGGCAATACCGATCCAGGCATTACCTGCGTCTTGGTTCCGGCCAATACACCGGGGGTCCAGACGGGTCGCCGCCACGATCCCATGGGGCTGGTCTTCCCCAATGGTCCCACCGAAGGCCACAACGTCGAGGTACCGATCGATCAGGTCATCGGCGGGGCGCCTTATGTGGGCAAAGGCTGGCGGATGCTGATGGACTGCCTGTCAGCAGGCCGTGGGGTGTCGCTCCCCGGTCAGGCCACGGGCGCCTCCAAGCAGGCCGCAAGAATTGTCGGGGCCTACGCTGGCGTGCGCCAGCAGTTCGGCATGAGCATCGGACGGTTCGAAGGGATTGAAGAACCCCTGGCCCGCATTGCCTCCTTTACCTACATGCTGGATGCGGCCCGCACCTTCACGTGCGGGGCCGTCGACGAAGGCGCCAAACCCTCGGTCGTCTCGGCCATCCTCAAGTACGTCGGGACGGAAATGGCCCGCAAGGTAGCCCAGGACACCATGGACGTGATGGGCGGCGCGGCCTTGTGCCGAGGCCCGCACAACCTGGTATCGCAAGGCCCTAGTGCGGCGGCCATCGGAATCACGGTGGAAGGCGCCAACATCCTGACCCGCACCCTCATCATGTTCGGCCAGGGCGCCATCCGCTGCCATCCCTATGCGCAGAAGGAGCTGCAGTCGCTGGGAGACCACGATTCCCGAGCCTTCCTCGAAGCGTTGCAGCACCACATTACGTTCTTCCTCGGCAACATCACCAAGACGCTGGCCTATTTCTTCACCGGCGGGCCCACCAACGGTTCAGGCCCGGCCCATCCGGCCCTGAACCGGGCGTTCCGGCGCGTGCGTTGGGCGTCCACCCAGTTCGCGGTGCTGGTCGACATGGCCCTCATCACACTGGGCAGCAAGCTCAAGCAAAAGGGCCACCTGAGCGGCCGGTATGCCGACGTGCTGTCGTGGATCTTCATGGGTCTCGCCACGCTGCGGCGCTTCGAGGCCGACGGCAGCAACAAGGAAGACGTGCCGCTGGTGCGTTGGAGCGTGGAGTACTGCCTGTGGCAAGCCCAGTTGGCCATCGAAGGCATCTGGGACAACTTCCCCGTGCCGGCGCTGCCGACGTTCTTTGGCACCATGGCCCGCTTGAACCCCCTGGGCCACTCGCCCAAGGACGAGCTGACCAGTGAGGTGGCTCGCATCCTGACCACCCCGGGCCCCGCTCGGGACCGTCTCACCGGCGGGCTCTACCATCCAACGCCCGACGAACCGCTGGGACGGCTGGAAGAAGCCTTCCGTCTGTGCGCGGCGGCCGGCGTCGTGGAGACCAAGGTGCGCAAGGCCATCAAGCGGCGCCAGATGCCGGGGGGACGGATGGAGAAAATCCTCGAGGCGGGCATCGCGGCCAACGTCATCACCGCAGACGAGGCGATGACGTGGAAGAAGGCACAGGACGCCCGCCGCCAGGTCATCGAGGTGGACAGCTTCGACCTCACCGAATACCTGGCCAACAAGTAACCACGGTCGCGGCCGGCGCTTCAAGGCGCCGGCCGCTCTGTTTTCGGTTGGAATGAGAGGGACCGAGTCCTAACCATCAGGTTTTTCGACAGCCGGGCCCATGAACGCTCAGATTCCCGTCGCCACAGCGAGCCCGGCTTGCGCTACGCCTGGCTGGAAGCGTGCGTGTCGCCTGAACTACGGCTCACCTGGCTGTCATTCGGTCGGGCCATCCTCCCCTCCCTGGATATCACCACTTACTGGCGATAAGCGCTGAAAATCACCAGGAGGTGGTGATTGTAATCCTGTCACAGGGACGGTTGATGGGTCGACCGAAGCCTCATCATGCAGATATGACACTGCCTCAGCAAAAGCCCATTGAATATCCTACGTCGGATGGTGCCCCCTTGGGTGAAACGGATGTCCACCGGGAGCAGATCGTCGATCTGATCCACGCGCTCCAGGTCTATTTTGCAGACAATGACCGGGCCTATGTCAGCGGCGACCTGCTGATGTTCTATGAGGAAGGCAATCCGTACAAGCATCGTTCTCCCGACGTGCTGGTCACGTTGGGCATCCCCAAGAAATTGCGGGACAACTACAAGATCTGGGAAGAGGGCAAGGCCCCCGACTTCATTATCGAGGTGACCTCGAAAACCACACGCGTGGAGGATCTGGGTGAAAAGAAGGGGCTATACGCGGTGCTGGGCGTGCAGGAGTACCTCATCTTCGATCCGCTGCGCGACTACCTCGTTCCGAACTTCAGAGCGTGGCGACTGGAAGGGGGAGACTACGTTCCCGTGGTGGGCGAGCGCTTCAATAGTGAGGCTTTGGGCCTGGAGTTCAGGATCATGACGGATCGGCTCCGAGTGTTCCGACCAGACGGGACGATGTTGGCCACGGCTTTCGAAGCGGAGCAACGGACCCAGCAGCTCGAGGCTGAGGTGGCAGCGCTCCGCCGTCGCTTGGAGGAAGGCCGCTAACAGAGCGCGAGATCGCGGGCCCGGAGGGCCGCCCGGCGGGGCTCGGACGACGCCTGGAGGCTGGCCGCATCCAGAGAGGCCAGAAAACGATAGGGCTGCGTCGCGAGGGCGGTGAGCCTCAACCGTGCGGTCGTGTCCTGCACCGCCTCGGGCAGGGTGCTCCAGGCTTTCTCGAGGCGGCGCAGGGGGCGGCCGGTCTGGCGATCGTAGGCTTCCAGCAAGGCCGCCACCCGAGCGTCCCCCGCCAAGGGCTCGTCGGTATAGCGCCGGAACGGAATTCCGACCCGCTGGAGGACCTCCCCGACCGCTCCGGCCTGGCCGTCCGTTCGATACAACACGGCGAAGTCGCCGGTAGCCAGGACCTCGACCCCCTTGCGGGCCGCCCACTCGGCCATGTGCTCCAGGTCGGCCTGGCTGCTGCAGGCCCGGGCGTACTTCGAATGGACGTGCAGGTCGGAAGAAAATTCTTCAGGCCAGGCGCCGGGCGATAGCCTCCACGGTGGAAATTTGCAGCCCCAGATGGACCGGAATGTCGAACGCCTGGAGCGTTTCGTGGATGCTCTGTCGAAGCGTGGTGCCCTCCTTCGCCAGGAGGGCATCGATCCGCGGGCCATCGTACGGCACACCGCGCCGCGCAAAGAGGGGCGGCAGGTTGGCGGCGCTGAGTTGGTAGTCATCTGCGATCACCTGGGCAGACACGCCGGCCAGGGTGAGAACCAACATGGCGATCATGCCGGTGCGATCTCGCCCGCTCACGCAGTGGAACAAGACGCCGCCGGCCGGTGCATCGGCGATCGCAGTCAGCACCGCGGCGCTGGCGGCCGGATAGCGCTGCAGGTGGGCCCGATAGTAGAGCGGCGTGCCCAACTGGCGATCCGGGCCCCAGCCCTCCCATGAGAAACCGGGTCTTGCCATATCTGCAAACAATGGACCGTCCAAGGGGATGTGCAGGGTGGTGAACTCGGCGGGCCGAGCGCATCGATCCTCGGTTCGCTCATCCTCGTTGCGCAGGTCGATGATGGTTCGAATGCCGTACGCCAGGAGGGTCTCCCAGTCCCGGGAGGTCAAATGATCCGGCGTATCCGAGCGCACCAGCCGGCGCCTGGCGGTAACCTGTCCGTCGAGCTTTTGGAGCCCGCCCAGGTCTCGGGTGTTGAAGGAACCCTCTACAGTGAGCACGCCGCAGTATTTCCAGCTCAGGCCGCCAATTCCCAGGCGGTCGCTGTCAGCCTGCCGAATCTCGGACGACCGGGAGGGCAAGTTACAATGCAAAGACGAGAGTTTCTGGCGGCGGCCGCACGCATGGCCGTGGCTGCGGTGGGCTGGTCCATGCTGCCGGCGGGGGTGGCGGCCGCGCAGGTCGCGCGGCCGTGGGAG
>DASYBA010000931.1:0-4297 GCA_036501005.1 Candidatus Xenobia bacterium
ATCAGTCGGGTAACTCGCTCTCTGCTGTCATACGACAAGCATGGGATGATGGATGTCTCCGCTCCCTGACGCGCAACTTTCCTACTCGGGCGACCGATGCCCACGTCAGCATCATCGGACACATCACGCAGGACGAGCTGCTGCGGGTCTTGGGCGAGACTGAGCTGGCCAATGGATATGCTAATCGATATCTCTGGGTCCTGTCCCGGCGGAGTCAGATGCTCCCCGAGGGTGGACAGAGCTGGACCATCAATTGGGTTCCCACATTGCACCGTCTGGCCGAGGCGTGGGAACATGCATCATCGGTCGGCGAACTGCGTCGGGACGCCGGGGCCCGGGACCTGTGGATACGGGTCTACGCTACGCTATCGGGTGACCGAGGGGGTATGTATGGGGCAGTTACATCCCGTGCTGAGGCCCAGGTTATGCGGGTGGCGCTCATCTATGCGATATTGGACTGCTCGAGCGTCATCTCTCGCCTGCACCTCGATGCCGCCCTCGAGGTCTGGAGGTACTGCGAGGAGAGTGCAGCCTGCATCTACGGCGACGCACTCGGCGACCGCGTGGCAGACACCATCCTGAGCGCTCTACGACAGCGCGGCACCGAGGGCATGAGCCGTACCGAGATCACGGCCCTCCTCGGCCGTAATCGGTCCGCAGCCCAGATAGACCGGGCCCTGGATCTGCTGCAGAAGTGTGGCCGGGTCCGCAGCGACATCACGTCCGCGGCCCGCGGGCCCAAGACCACCCGATATTACGCCATAACGGCGACCGCGCCCGCACCGGGGAGCCACCATGCCTGACGTCGGACAGACCCTGCTCGAGGTCCTGGAGGCGGACGGCGCCAGCCTGCGGCCCGATGGGTCCTGGATGGAGGGATCCTGCACCATGTGTGGCGGGCAAGACCGGCTGATGGTCAATCCGAGTCGCATCATCTGGGCTTGCCGGGCCTGCCACCCAGATTTCTCCGACGTTATCGGATACGTCCAGCACCGAGACGGTGTTGGGTTCGCCGAGGCATGTCGAATCCTCAGCCTGGACCCGGACAACCCCCACCAGGACCGGGAGGTCGAGGAGAATACCACACCGCCCCCGGAACCGGACCGGGAGCCAGACGAGTCCTGGCGGTCCCGAGCCCTGGAACTCTACGAGTTCGCGGAACAGCGCCTGTGGACCGACGACGGCGCCAAAGCTCGCTCCTGGCTCGCAGGGCGTGGTCTCAGCGACGAGACCCTCCGCCGATGGCGTGTCGGATTGTTCCCTGGCGGGTACATGTACGGGTTCCTGACCGGAGGCCGTTGCATCACCCTCCCCTGGCTCCTGGACGGGCGCCTGTGGGGGGTGAGGTGCCGATACCCGGCCGGGCCGTCGAAGTACAAGTGGCTGCGGGGGAGCGTCCCGACCATCTACGGTTCCGACACCCTGGCCGGGCACCGCATGGCCATCCTCACCGAGGGCGAGTTCGACTGCATGCTGCTTCACCAGGAGGCTGGCGACCTGGTGGGTGTTGCCACCCTGGGTTCGGCATCGGCCAGCCTCCACACCCAGGCCATCCTGCGCCTGCTTCCTTTCCGTCGCATCCTGCTGGTGCTCGATGCCGACGAGGCTGGAGGCAACGGAGCTGACCGCCTGGCCGGCATGATGGGCCGGGCTGTGCAGGTGGGGGTCCCTGTCGGCAATGACATCACCGAGTTCTACCAGGAGGGTGGCATCTTGCGCCAGTGGGTGCGATACCTTCTGGCGCTGCACGAGGCCGACCCGGAGCCCGAAACGTCGTCCTGTTTCACGTATGAGGCCTGGGTGGCCGAGGTGCTCGCCTTGTTCCCGGGGGCAGTGGTGACCTCGGGCGAAAGGACGGCGGCATGACCTGGGATGGCCATTTCGTAATTCGGCATTTTCGGGGGTGTCTACAGACCCGCACGAGCACTATCTCTTCGGCTTTAGTTCGTACAATTCGTATATTTCGTAAGGACCAGAGGATGAGTCTTGAGTGAGAGCATGAGGAGACCTTGGACGAAATGGACGAATTGTACGAACTATGTCGAAAAACCTAGTCGCAGAGACAGTTTGCGGAACTGCCCGAAAATGCCGAGTTACGAAATGGTGGAGTCAGCACGGGTCGCAGTAGACCTGGGATGCCCATCGAAGAAGACTTCCGATGGCGTTGAAGCTGGCCGTGGACCCCTCCCAGGACACCGACGACGAGGCCCGGCGCTGGGCTGCAGTCTTCACCGGACTGTCCGAGAGTCGGTCGGAGACCTTCTTGACGATCCCGCCGCCGGCGATTGCAGGCCACAAGGTGGAACCATCCAGCCGCCCTGGCGACCCCTGCCCGAAGTGCGGCGGAAAAGCCCGCCGGGAGACCTTGGAGTGCTGGGCGCCCGCCACCGGCTGGCGACAGGTCGACCGCCTAGTGTGCATGGCCAAGCCGGCCACGAAGCGGGAGACGGCCTGCCGGGCTGTCACGGTCCTCGCCGCGACCGCCATTCCGGACCGTCCCGCGCCATCGACGTCCGCACCGACTCCCCCTCGACCCGGGGCCCCTCGACCGAAACCGGCCCAGCCGGCGCCGATTCCCACCATTTCGCACCAGGAGGATCTCCCCATGCCCGTTCAGGCCCCGCAGGCCCTACCCGCCGACGTTCAGACCCAGGCCCCGCCGCCGACTTCGACCGACTCCCCCGGGAAGTCCCCAGCGGACAGGCGAGCCGCCGCCGTCCGCCTGGTGCTGGACGAGGGCCTACCGGTGTCGACGGCTGCAGCCCGCGCCGGTCTGTCCGACTACCGCTCGATCCTGCCGGCCTTGATGCAGGAGCGCAAGCGCCGCGGACTGCCGCGCACGCGTCCGAAGACGACATCCAAGCCCTTCGCACCGCCGGCAGCCCGGCCGGCACCGCCAACTGCTGCACTCCCGCCAACCGCCGAGACCTCGCTGCAGGCTGCCATCCGGCTCATGCGAGCGGTCGACGTCGGCACCTACCTCGGATTGCCCGAGGCATCCCAGGCCGCCATCCGCCACCTGGTGACCAGCTAAGTGTGTCCCAGTATACGCGAGAGCGCATGCGGGTGGCCGCCTTGGGGGCAGAGCGAGACCCAGAGGGTGCGGTTGAATACTGACTTTCACTTTGAAAATAGAACACGAGGCGCGGTCTCCACCCTAGCTGTCCACCGGAGCACGCGGAGGTCCACCGGTCACGCCGTCAGCGCAGGATGGGCCATGGCGGCATGGAACGATGCAGGCCAGGAGGTGATCGCCGCCATGGTCGACGCGCTGCACGTGGATGCATACGAGCCCTCTTTCGTCGCGCGCTTGACTCATCTTCAGCCACGCCGGGTTCGCTTGTGGTTGAAGGGCGGCGACGTCCTGGTGACGCGTCGGGGGGAACGCCGCGTATACCACATCGCTCCAGTGGTGTCTGAGGGGGGGCCGGGCGGTGGCGCCAGCTTCCTCGACCTGGTGGAGGTCCGATTCATCTCGGAGCTGCTGCGCCATGGCGTGTCTCTCCAGAGTATCAGGCGCGCCTACCTTGATGCCAGGGCCCGGTTCGGAGATGACCACCCATTCGCCCGGCTACGGTTCTTCACGTTCGGGAAGTCCATCATGGTCAAGGAACCCCACAAAGGCCCGGACGAGGACTTCATCGAGCTTCTCACTGGCGGCCAGCTTGCGATGGGCCCAATCATCGAACGGTTCGGGCGCGAGGTGAACTATGGGAAGTCCCTCGCCTCTGAGTGGTGGCCTCTCACGAAGGAGCGTGCTGTCGTGATCGACCCGGTACACGCCTTCGGGGCTCCCACGGTGGCTGGCCGCAACCTCAAGACGGCGAACGTCTACGATCTGTACCTGGGCGAAGGCCGTGACATAACCGCGGTTTGCAGGTACTACGGACTGACGGAGCGCGAGGTTCTCGATGTCGTCGAGTTCGAGGAATCACTGCAGCGCAAGGCAGCGTGACAGCGCCAACCTTCTTCATCGACAACAATCTGCCACCCCGGCTGGCGGTGGGCATGCGAGGGTTCGGCGAGAACTTCGTCCATCTCAAGGACGAATGGCCTGAGGATGCCGACGACGTCGATTTTCTGCCCGTCATCGGGGCACGGGGATGGATCCTTGTCACGAAGGACGAGGCCATGCGGACCGTAAAGGCCGAGCTGGCCGCGCTGCGCCAGCACAGGATTCGAGCCTTCTGGCTGGGCGGAAAGGGCATGTCGTTCTGGTCCACTGTCGAACAGGTGGTCGCAAATTATCGGCAGATGAAGGAACACGTCGACAAATACCCCGGCCCTTTCGTTTTCC
>DASYBA010000932.1:0-2278 GCA_036501005.1 Candidatus Xenobia bacterium
TGTACAGCCGGGCGTTGTGGTAGTGCTGCGGGGTGTTCCACAGACCGTCGCACCCCAGCCGTTCGGCCGCCAGCACGAAAAGCTCGGCCACCTCGTAGCCGATGCCCAGCCCGGGAGACTTCTGCCCCGGCAGGGGCGGTCGGTCGGCGCTGAACTGCTGCTGCGGGTTTTGCAACAGGACCCATTCCAACTCCAGCACCCGGAGCGGATCCGAGCCGACGAGCTTCGCCATCCACGCGGGGGGCTCGATGCTCGAGATGTGCTCCACCACCTCGACCAGGAGCGTCTCTGGGGTTGCCACACCGCCGTGGTAGAGCTGGACCCGATCTCGTCCCCCGCGTTGGCCGATGCGGACCACGAACCGGTCCAGCCCCTTCTGTCGCAAGAGCGAGAGCAGTCCCAGCCGATCCACCGCATCGAGCAGGCCCAGGTCGCCATAGGTGCCCAGCAGCAGGTGAGGGGAGGTGCCGGTCAATTCGGCCATGACCTGGTCGGCCTCGGCCGTCTCGTGCGATGAGCGGCTTAGCTCGGACTGCGTGAAGGTGCGAGAGACGGCGTGAAAAGCCGTGTCGATCTCGTCGATGCGGCTGGACGGCACGGACAAGACGGGAAACGGGGCGCGGCGCACCAGGTGGCGCACCCCGTCGGACAAGAGATGCGGGATGCGTTGGCCCGCATCGTTGCGGCCCACCACCAGGAGGTCGGTCTCCAGTTCCGCCAGACGCGACCAGAACGTGGCCGCTGGCAGGACCTGGGTCTCGACTCGCAGTTCGATACCGGCAAACGCCTGGAGATAACGCCCGCTCTCTTCCAGATCGTCGGCGCCGGCGGGCTGGTCCGGCGCTACCAGCAGAAGGTCGGGACGACACGTCAAGGCCAGGGACCGCACCAGATCAAAGGCCCGTCGGCCGGCGGCCGAGTCGAAACAGAGCCAGGTGACGTGGCGGGGCGGCAGCATGGGCGCCCGGGTGTCCAGGGTCAAGACCGGGAGACGGCACAGCCGCAACACGCCGCGGGCCGTGGACCCGATCACGGAGGCCACGCGATGGGGACGAGAACGGGTGGGCAGCACCACCAGATCGGCGTGTATACGGCGAGCCGTGACCACGATTTCCGCCGCCGGATCGCCCTGGCCCACGATGACCTGGATGCCGGCCGACATGGCCCCGGAGCGTCTGCTGAACTCGCGTACCGCCTGCGACAAGGCGTCCATCCCGCCTTCGCTGACCTCGGGACCCGCCACGTGGAGCGTAGAGAGGTCGGCGCCGCTGGTCTCGGCCAGGCGCACGGCGGCTTCCACGGCCCGCGCGGCGCCGGCGGAGAAATCGACTGGCACCAGCAGGCGGCGGAAACGCAGGCCCTTTAAAGGCTTCAATCGGGCAGGCTGGCGCGGATGCGCGCCTGGGTGGCCTGGGCTCGCACCACGCCTTCTTTCCGCAGCACCTGGTCGCGCTGCAGCGCGGTGTTGATGGCTCGCAGGGCTTCCTCGGGCAGGCCGACCTGCGCCAGCACCCTGGCCTTGGCCTCCAGCAAGAGGGGGTCGTCGGGCAGGACGCGGAGACCCAGATCCAGGATCAGCAGGGAGGCGTTGAAAGACCTCTGGGCCGCCAGATGATCGGCCCGTCGGATGAGGGTGCTGGTGATGGCGCGCAGGGCATCCCCCAGGAGCGGGCGACCGATGAGAGACTGGCCCAGAGCCTCGGCTTCGGCCAGGAGGGGTGCGGCGGAAGCGCCCCCCTCCGCGGCTGTGCACCAGCGTTCAAGAATGGCGACGGGCGGGGCGGCGGGGTCCCGGCGGTACACGTCCGCCGTCAGTTGCAGATAGTCGACCATGGTGTTCTTCCACGAGCCAAAGGGGCCGCCGCGGGCGAGGGTACGGTACTCGTCCTCATTTTCCGGGTGCTCGGCCAGCCACCGTCCGTCGATATAGCGGCGGATGAGGATTTCCTCGGGATAGAGCACGAAATTCAAGGTCTCGCCCCCGGCCGTGACCACCTGGTGGCGGCCCGGCCAGACGAAGTACCACCCTCGCATGGCGTCGGGCCAGCGAGCCGTCGTACCGTCCAGCACGGCACCTTCCCATGGGGCGTCGCGCAACAGGATGACGCCGTTGGCGCGGAAGCGACGGAGGGCGACGAAGTCGGCCGCCACCCGTTCCTGTGGGGGTCGCTGGCGCGGGGGGCGGATGTCGAGCCGCCGCTCCAGCCAGGACAGCCAGAGCCAGGCTAGAGCCCCCAGCAAGACGATGAGGAGCACCAGAATGGGCAAGGGTGACGCC
>DASYBA010000933.1:0-8767 GCA_036501005.1 Candidatus Xenobia bacterium
CGTGTTCTCTCACATAGGCCCAGGCCTCGTCTTCGGTCATGTTGGCCATCGGATTGACCTTGACCAGGCCGAACACGTCGTCCCAGCCGACGATGGGGGTGTGTCGCCGGCCCCCCCCCTGATCTCGGCGCAGGCCGGTGATCCAGCCCTGGTAACCGGCCAGCGCTTCTTTGAGCGGCGCCACCTTGCGGAGATGGCAACAGTCGTCCGGCTGGGTGAGCCACAGCTCGTCGGGGGGGCGCTGGCGGAATTTGAGCGTTTGAGGCGTGATGCCGTATCGTTCACGGACCCTCGCAATGAGGTCGTAGGTCTCCGGAAAGAGGACCTCCGTATCGATGTATAGGAAAGCCACGCTGCGATTGCTTCGAGCGATCAGGTCGAACAACATCATGTCCGACACACTGCCGAACGAACACGCGAAGGCCAGTCGGGGAGCATACTCCCGAACTGCCCACGCCACCACGTCCTGGGGTGGGCTGGACTCCAGTTCGAGAGCGCGTTTCAATAGAGCTTCGTGCATGACGGACCTCCTCAGGGTTGTCTGGAAAAACAATAAAGCCCACCTCTTGCGGGGTGGGCTTTGTGCCAGTGCCGGCGACGTTTTATGCCGACATCATGCCATGCATGCCCTCCCCGGTGGATCACAACAACAACAGAGGCAGACATGCAAAGTCATATGAATACTATACGAAATATACGGCGGTCTGTCAACCCCGCGACGGCAGGAGCCTTGAACCGGATGCTCGAAACGTCGGCCTCTATTCTTGCGGGAGGATGCAGCCCATGACGCAGACCGTGCAGCAACAACCCACCTCGGTCGTGTTCGACACTTTTTTTGGCCACCAGAAGACCGCAGCTTTGAAAGCGGCCATCGAGCTGGACCTGTTCACCGCCATCGCGGAAGGCTACGATACGGCGCCGCGCCTGGCAGAGCGTTGCCGGGCGGCCGAACGAGGCGTTCGCATCCTGGCCGACGGCATGACGGTCATTGGCCTCTTGACCAAGAAGGATCAGACCTACCAGCTGACCCAGGAGTCGGCCATGCTGCTGGACGCCCGGTCGCCCGCCTACATGGGCAAGGCCGCCGACTTTCTCGTGAGTCCCGATCTCATGCGAGCCTATGACCACATGACCGAGGCCGTGCGGCGGGGCGGCACCACCCTGAACGATGGTGGCACCATCGCCCCCGAGCACCCGGCCTGGATCGCGTTTGCCACCTCCATGCGGGCTTTCGCGGCCCTCCCGGCCCAGGCGGCCGCCCGACACCTCTCGCCTCTGCCGGGCGGCGCCCGCGTCCTCGACATCGCCGCCTCGCACGGTGAATACGGCATGTCGATCCTGCGCAGCAACCCGCAGGCCCGGGTGGTCGCGGTCGACTGGGCCAACGTGCTCAAGCTGACCCGCCAGTTCGTCGCCGAGGCGGGCCTGGCCGATCGCTGGGAAGCCCTGCCGGGCAGCGCCTTCGACGTCGATCTGGGCACGGGCTACGACGCCGCCCTGGTACCCAACTTTGTCCACCATTTCGAACCGGAGCGTATCGTGGCATTTTACCGGCGCCTCCACGCCGCGCTAAACCCGGGCGGTCGAGTGGCCCTGCTCGAGTTTGTGCCGAACGAAGATCGGGTGTCGCCACCCATCCCGGCGTCTTTCAGCATGACCATGCTGGCCACCACGGCCCAGGGTGACGCCTATACCGAGAAACAGCACCAGGCCATGCTGGCCGAGGCGGGCTTCAACCGAGTGGAGGTGCACCCGATACCGCCCACCCCCCAGACGCTCATCCTCGCCTCTCGGCCTTGACCCGGTTGCGCTCGTAGACCAGCCGAATGCCCTCCAGCACCAGCCAGGGTTCGATGAATTGTATCGATTGACACGCTCGGGCCACCGTCTCGGCCAGCCCACCAGTCGCGACGACGGTGGCCGAGCCTTTGACTTCGGCCTGCATGCGCCCTACCAGGCCGTCGACCAGGCAGGCGTGGCCCACCAGGAGGCCGCTCTGCATGGCATGGAGGGTGTTGGTGCCCACGATACGGTCAGGCACCGTAAACGGGATGCGGGGCAGGTGAGGGGCTCGCTGGTAGATGGCCTCGGTCGAAATGATGAAGCCCGGGGCAATGATAGCGCCCACAAAGTCTCCTGCGTGATCGATGGCTGAAATGGTGGTGGCGGTGCCGAAGTCGATCACCAGCAACGGGGGCTGCCAGCGGGCCTTGGCGGCCACTGCGGCGGCGATCAGGTCCTGGCCTAGTTCGTTGGGGTGATCGATACGGAGTTCGAGGCCGAGGTCCAGGTGCGCCCCCACCCGCAGCACGGGCGCCTTCAAATGCCGAGTGCACAACTCGTCCAGCACGTTGCGAAGCGCGGGGACGACGTTCGATATGGCTACCGCCTCGATATCCGACTGGGCGAACCCTTCGTCTCTCAACAGCGATCGGATCATGACGCCATACTCGTCGGCCATGCGCTGGCGATCGGTATGCAGCCGCCAGGAGGCGACCATGCGATCCCCGGAATAGACGCCGGCCACCATGTTGGTATTGCCAACGTCGAGGGCTAGAAGCAGTCCCACGGTTCTATCCTTTCAGGTTGTGCATGGCGCTCACGGTGGGCACCGTCAGCGCCACCGCCACGGCCAGTTCGAACGGGGCGTGCAGCGCGGCGACGGTGACGGCGGCGGAGAGGGGCATGAACCCTCGCCACACGGCGAGAGAGAGGACCCCCAGGGTGTTCACCAGGGTGCCGACCACGGCGGCCGTGGCCGACGCCGCGGTCAGCCGGGCCGAATGGTTTTTCAAGAGCGAGTCGACGCCCCGATAAGCCAACGCCGACAAGACGCCGACCAGGATGCGGGGCAGCACGTGCACGGTCGGATCGGGAAAGCTTCCGCCCCAGGTCAGATACTGCTGCCAGCCCCACACCAGGCCCACCGTGCCCCCCATGAACGGGCCCAGCAGGATGCCCGCCAGGATGACCGGCACGTGCGTCCAGGTGATGGCGCGGGCCGGAGTGGGCACCGGAATTTCACCCAGTCGGGTCAGACTGAGCACCAACGCAACGGTGATGAGCAACGCGCCCCGAGTCAACTGGCGGGTTGTCAGGGGGCGGCTCGAGAGCATGGCTGGAGAGTTCTGGGCCGCCGTCACACGGCCCTTTCCTCGCAGGATTCGGGCCCCTCGAATCGAACTTGCAAGCGCTTCAAGGCTGCAAGCAAGGGAGGCTGTGTGGAGGTCCTGCTCCGTCATCGGTTCGTTACCGGGCTTACCCTGGAGTACCACGGCAGCACCCGGGTCCATCAGGAAGTGCAACATGCCGGCGTGACCACCAGCGAGACCGACAACGAGTGGGAATCCGTCATGGTGCAGCGGGTGCTGGCTGTCGACAACGATGGCTCGGGTCACGTCGTCACCCGAGCGCTGCCTTGGGTGGAAGACGCACACCAGAGAGCGACCGCCATCGAGGAGCAGCACCAGGTCACCTACGTCCTGATGGAGCCCCTGGGCAAGGTGCGTACGGCCAGCACCCCGACCCCCCCTTCGACCTACACGTTTCCCGTCGAAGCCGTGGCGGCCGGGGTCCAATGGGAGAGCGCTACGCTGTTTCCCTTGCCTCCCTCTGGCCAGGTGGCCCAGGTCCCGTTCTTCTATCGACTACGGGGTCTCGAGACATACAACGATGCCCAGTGTGCCGTCATCGAGGTGGAGGCACCGGGCAACGAGTGGGAGCTCACCTTGCCGGAGTCCGGAGAATCCGTGATGGTGACGCTCGAGACGCGGGGGCTCATCTACTTCGACTACGTGCGCGGCTTCATGGTGCGAACCGAGATGGAGACGGCCACCCAGCCGCGCCTCGGGGCCCAGACGGTGTGCACCGTGACCACGTCGGTGCAGGAACTGATCTCGGCGAGCTAGGGTTTGTGGCTGACCCAGGTGGTGTTGGCCGGGGCCTCGCGGGTCTCACCTTGCCAGGTGCGAATACTGACGTTCCCAGCCAGCACCTTGACGGTGGTCTTGGCGCCGGAAGACGAGAGATCCACCAGGCTGCCCTTCGGGCAGATGGCCTGGCCTTCCGGCAGCCCTAGCAGCAGCGTGCCGTCGCTGGGAACCTGGAGGCTGGCGTCGCCATCCAGGAGGGTGAGCGAGACATTGTTGGCGGCGAGCCGATCCAGTCGCAACCTCGCCCGGGTGCTGTGCAGTCGCACTGAGCCGTCATGCCCGAAGCCCAGGACCGTTTCCTCACCCAGGCTGCGCAGGAAAGAGGGAGCGTGGATATTGTTCGCGACCTGCCAATCCGAGCCATCGTCGCTGATGGAGACAGGGCCCGTCTGGACCCACATCAGCTTGCCCTCGGAGGCGGAATTCACGTTGGGCATGAACAGCACGCGCAGAATCTGCACGACCAGCAGCACCCCAAGAGCAGGTAATACGAAGGGACGGACCAGGCGGAGGGCGGCGGCGTAGGGGGGCTCATTCTCCGGAACCGGTGGGGGCGCCGGCCGGGGCGGCGGAAGCGGCTTGGGCATGGCTTCGATCGCACTCTGCAGCTCGGGCCTCGCTTTGCCTGCCACGATGGTCTCTGGCGTGGCTGCAGCGGCTTCGGCCTTGGCCTTGGCCAGGTTGGCCGCGACGGCCGCGACGGCCTTGGCCGTGTCAAATCCGGTCATCTGGAAGGTGATCTCCGGCTCCGGGGGCATCTGGCCACTCCGCGATGGCACCTCCAGCGCGATGCGGTCGAGGGCCTGTCGAGCGGTCATCCGCCGCGCCTTCTCGGTCTGCACGAGACCGCAGATGACTTCGGCGACGATGGGCAGCAGCTTGCGGTGCGCCTGGATGAGCTGCGACGGATGCGGCGGCCGGTCGGAGGGTGGCGGCTCACCGGTCAGGAGCCAGTAGGCCATGGCGCCGGCCGAGAAGAGATCGCTCTGTTCAGTGGGTCGGGGGCTATGCTGCTCCTCCGGAGCCATGAACGCTCGTCGATCGGGCGATCGCCCCATGGCGCTGTTCTCCGGATACATGCGCGTCACGCTGCCGTGATCGACCAGGTAGAGACCCGTGGAGTTGACAATCAGGTCGCCGGGCATGAAACCACCCACCCACTGCTTCTGCCGGTGCAGGTACTCCAGGGAGCCCAGCAGCTCGAACAGCCAGAAGGAAATCCATTCCGACCGGGCTTCGTCCGGCTGGTAGCACGAGACAATGAAGCCTGCCACGTACTCGAACAAGAACCACGGCCCATTCTCAGCAGCCTGGTACTCCAGGAAGCGAGGCAGGCGTTGATACGTCAGGCCCTGAAGCCGAGCCGCCTCGGCCTCCGGGCGGTGGGCCGCCGGGGTGAAGTGGTGCCCCACCACGAGCTTATGGCTTTCTTTCTCCCGCAACAAGACGACATGACGCCAGTTGCTGCTGTGGAGGGATGCGATCGCCTCATGGTCCGGCCCCGGAGTTTCTGCGCCCCGCGACCGTTTGTGTGACCCGGTGGAAAACACTCCACCATGATTCTAGGTGTTCGGCCCGCCCCCTACCCTTTAGGAATGGGGCTCTCCGGCTGGTCGTCTGGTTCCTGCTCCTTTTCTTCCAGGCGGGTGCCGAGCGACATCAAGAAGGCTTCTTCGAATTCGTCGATCAGGTCCTTGATGTGGAGCAGGTTCATGCGAACCTCCCCGAAGGCCTCGAAGACCTCGTCGGCATCAGCCCGGGGCATGTCGACAAAGCGGGGCAGCACCGCGGTGTACAGGTTGCGTGCGGTGGCAAATATTTCGGCTAGTCGATAGGAGATGATCTCGCGCTCGTCAAGCTTGATGAGGTCCACCGGTTCGAGTCGGTGCATGAGGACGTCCATGATGGTCTGGATCTCATGCAGGTCCGAGCGTTCATCAGATGTGGGTTCCATACCCCATGCATTCCCTATCGCGCTGCCTGCGCCTCCATCTCGTCAGGGCGACACCTGCACCATGCCGAACGTGCCCGCGCCGCTCGAAGCGTCGGTCATGATGCCGCTCGCCACGTTGTTGCGCGGGTTCACGAAACCATTGAACGTCTCTGTGACACCGTTGAGTTGGTAGGTGAACGAGACCTGACCGGTGGGCTGGACGGTGTACGTGCCCGACACCGAGGTGGCCGCAGGGAGTGAGGTCAGTGAGGGTGGCGTCGGGAAGTTCAACGTGTTGATGCTCCCGGTCACGCCGCTGACGCCATCAAAGCTCAGGGTGCCCAGTTCGGCGTTGCCCAGCGGCTGGCTGCGGAGCAGATGGATGCCGTACGTGCCGTTCAGCGACCCGGCCGTGTGCCCGCTGGACAGGTCGACGCCCAGCAGGAGGGCGCCCATGTTCTCCAGACCCCCGGTGCCGAGGAGCACGTCCAGCCCGGAAGACATCACGGTGTTGCCGAGGATTGGAATGGTCTGGGTGTTGTTGTCGCTGGTCGTGAAGGTGGCCGTCACCAGGCCGGTGCTCGAGGCCACGCTATAGCTGCCGGAGTCGATGTCGACGTTGATGCCGCCGCTGGTGACCAGGTTGTCGCCCGTGATGGTCCCGTTGCTGTCAGTATCTAGCGTGAACTGAGCCCAGCCCTGTTCCTGGTTGGCAGCCACGCCCACTGTGGGCCCCAGGTTGGCGTCGCTGAAGGGACCGATGGTTGAGACGATGCCTCCCCAGCCCTGGACGGTCCTCCCGCTGGTGTCGGTCGACTGCATCGAGATCACGGCCACGTCCTTGGAGCTGTCCAGGTGCCCCACCACGGTGATGGGCTTGGACGACGACTCCTGTAGCGAGGTCGACAAGGTGAACGAGCCGTCCTGGTTGACGGTGTAATTGCCTGCCCCCAAAGCCTCCGCGGCGGGCAGGCCGTTGCTTTCGACCGTCAGGCTCCCGCCGCCGACGTGGCCGGCCCCGTCCAGCTCGATGGTCCCGCTGCCGCCGCCCCCGGTGCCGCCCGGGTCGTCGACGACGAGATCGAAGGCCAGCGTACCGTTCAGGTCTGCATTGGTATAGTGGCGGGCCAGGACCGCGCTGAAGGGGGTGTCCTGATCGACGCTCATGGTGGCGTTGCCGGCGAAGTAGCCCGTATTGGCCCCATAGCGGTTGGTCGAGGTCACGACCACGTTGACCGCCTCGGGGGACGTCTCGAGGGGCACGTTGACCGTCACGTTGCCGCTCCCCGATTGCAATTGTGCGAGGCTTGGATTGGCCGTAGCCAGTTGCGTGCCAGACTGGGCGTCAGTGACGACGATGGAGAACGACGTGGTGTCGCCGAGGATGCGGTCGATCCGATGGACCGTGCCCGAGCCCAGGCGCAGCACCAGGGTTCCACTGCCGGTGGCCGGCGACGGCGGTGGGACGTTCGAGAGCGACGTTGAACCGGGGCCGCCGCCACACCCGACCAGCATCATGCCCGCGACCGCTGCCAGACCATAGACTCGCCGCATCGACCTGCCCTCCTAAACCCGTTTGCCAGTTGGCATTGGTGCCACCATCGGGGTAAATTTTCCTCCCTGGCGCACATTGAATATTATTTCAGGTTTGAGCGACCGGAAAGCTGGGTACGATACCAGGATTTGACATAAAAAGCAAGCAGCTACGCGGTTTTCGCCCCTTGTTTACAAAGGAGCGGGTGACTCTTTCGCCGTAACAATCCTGTTGGCAGAAGTCTGTCCAGCCCGACAGAGGAGTTCATGAATGTCACTTAAAACCGGCGCCGCCACCACTGCGAACGGTCACGGCAAGGAGACCAACGGCAGCTCGGTGGATACCCGCACTCTCCTGAAGGCGCTGCGGGCCGCCAAGCACGGCGACTTCGGCATACGCCTGCCCGACGATCTGACCGGCCCGGCCGGCGAAGTTTGCGAAGCCTTCAACGAGCTGCTCGATATGAACGAGCGCATCACCAAGGAGCTGGAGCGGATCAGCTCCACGGTGGGTAAGGAAGGCAAGATCTCCCAGCGAGTCTCGGTGGGCGCCACCAGCGGCTCCTGGTCGACCATTGTCGACTCGGTGAACTCCCTCATCAGCGACCTGGCCCGCCCGACCGCCGAGGTGACCCGCGTGATCGGTGCCGTGGCCAAAGGCGACCTGTCGCAGACCATGGGGCTGGAGTTCGAAGGTCGGCCGGTCAAGGGGGAGTTCCTCCGGACCGCCAAGATCGTGAACACCATGGTGGATCAGCTCGGATCCTTCGCAGCAGAAGTCACCCGGGTGGCCCGAGAGGTGGGCACCGAAGGCAAGCTGGGTGGGCAGGCCCAGGTCAAAGGCGTATCGGGTATCTGGAAAGACCTGACCGACAGCGTGAACTCAATGGCGTCGAACCTGACGGCCCAGGTGCGCAACATCGCCGAGGTCACCACCTCGGTAGCGAATGGCAACCTATCGAAGAAGATTACGGTCGACGTCAAAGGCGAGATTCTGGAGCTGAAAAACACCATCAACACGATGGTGGATCAGCTCTCTTCGTTTGCATCGGAAGTCACCCGGGTGGCGAAAGAAGTGGGTACCGACGGGCAGTTGGGTGGCCAGGCGCACGTGCGAGGCGTATCGGGGGTGTGGAAGGACCTGACCGATAGCGTCAACTCGATGGCGTCGAACCTGACCAGCCAGGTGCGAAACATCGCCGACGTGACGACCGCAGTCGCTACCGGCGACCTCTCCAAGAAGATCACGGTCGACGTCAAGGGCGAAATGCTGGAACTGAAAAACACCATCAACACGATGGTCGACCAGCTCTCCTCCTTCGCCTCGGAAGTCACCCGAGTGGCTCGTGAAGTGGGAACCGAAGGCAAG
>DASYBA010000934.1:0-2522 GCA_036501005.1 Candidatus Xenobia bacterium
CGGCAGAGAGGCTGCGCCGTTATTCCCCCCGCCCCCACCTCATCCTCCGAACAGGGGCTGACCCGGCACGATGCTGCGCAAAAAGGCGTCGACCGGCACGCAGTCGATACCTCGCACCTTCAGCCTGACCGTCCCCATATACACCAGCACGCGCTCGGCCTCCGGATAATCCTCGCCGAAATGCTCGAGCCCCCGTACATCCCCTGGGTTCACGCTGTGACCATGCTTGACTTCAATCGCCCAGAACCCGGCCGACCCGTAGACAACGAAATCGACTTCTACACCCGCTTTGGTCCGCCAGTAATAGAGCCTCGCGTCCGCTCCGGAGTAGTCGATCCACGCGCGCACGTGTTGGGCCACGAGACCCTCCAGGGCCCCACCCGCCAGCTCTTCTGGCCGATCCAGCGGCCCTCGAGGACGGACCGACTGGAAGACCCCCGCATCGAGGTAGTAGAATTTGGGATGCGCGACGAGTTCTCGGCGGGCACGCCGGGTAAAGATGGGGAGGCGGAAAGAGAGCATGAGGTCGTCCAGGATGTCGAAATAGCTCTCCGCCCCCTTCCGACTCACCTGGCATTCGCGGGCCACCTCCGCCACGTTCAAGACACCGCCATGGGAAAAGCTAGCCACTTCCAGAAGCCGGGCGAAAGCATCCATGCGTCGCACCAGCCCCTCCATCTGCACTTCTTCACGCAGGTAGATGCCCGCATAGGTCCGCAACGTGTCGGCCGGCTTCGGTGAGGACCACACCACGGGCAGCAGGCCCTGGGTCAACGCTCGGTTCAGGTCGAACTCTCCCGCCAGTTCTGCCGCCATGAACGGATGCATGCGCCGTAGCACTGCACGCCCGGCCAGCAGGTCCACCCCGCTACGATGGAGTTTCCGGGCGCTAGAGCCCGTCAGGACGAATCGCAAGCCGGATCGCTCCTCGATCAGGAGATGGACCATGTCCAGCAACGCGGGAACCCTCTGGATCTCGTCAATGACGACCAGCGGCGCTGCGACCTCCCTAAGCCGCTCTGGCCTGGCCTCGTAGTAGCGATGGACCTCACTGTCCAGCAGGTCGATCCACGCTGCTTCAGGATAGGCGGCCTTCACCCAGGTCGACTTCCCAGTTCCCCGGGGGCCAAAAAGGAAATAGCTCAAGTCCGGATCCTGGAAAAACCTCCCTATAGATGCCATTTGACCCCAATTTTCGGCATCATCAGGACAATTCTTCCTTTGTAAACGAATTGTAAACATTCCGGCACCACTTCTGGCCGATCCGCGTCACGGCTGCGTTTTTTCTCCATCAAGCGTGAACCCATGCCCTTGACCCTCTTGGCCAGCCCCACTATAATGAGGTCACTGTGGAAAGGATCAATCGCGCAGGCCACATCCAACCGAACTACGAGACGACCGCGGCCGGTCGCCCTTCGGAGGTCGACCCCCTCAACGTCACCGATGCCGTCGGTACGCAACTGACGACCGACCCGGCGCTGGCCCGTCCTAGTCTGACCGCCGCACAACCTGGGCACAGCCGCTCCATTGCTTCCCCGCTGGGCATCGCCCTCGCCGGGACCGGGCCGCTGGCCATCGCCCTGGGCCCCGTCGAACTTTCGCACGACGTCAAGCCTGGCCGCATCACCCAGTCGCAAGCGACGACCATGGCGGTGACTTCGGTCCTGACGCACAATCCGCAGACGGCCGCCGTCAAGGCCGCCCTCTTCCAGGTGCTCCGCCAGCGCCAGCCGGACATGTCGCCCGACGACGTCCACGCTGCCAACCAGTTCATCGAAGCCGGGCGCACCCCGGAAGAACAGGGTGTGCGAGTGATGACCCTGGCCCGAGCCTATCAGCGGTCTCGTCCCAGCGCCGCCCAGATTGACGCCATGGGCGATTTTGCCCTGCAGGCCACCGGGACGGAAGGCGCAACCGTGCGCCTGTACCACGCCCCCAAGCTTCTGGGCTTCACGCCGCAACATTTTGAGGCTGTTTCCGGCTACCTGGGCGAAGGGTCGAACCACGACAATCGCCTGGATCTGCTGGTGCACGTGTCTCGGCACGGCATCACGCCGGCCGGCATCGAGAACTTCGGTGCGATCGTGTACGGCGAGCACGGCGATTCCAGCGTGCGCCGTGACGCTGCCTTCCAACTCGCCTCTGAGGGCGCGCTCGGCTGATTCTCACCGACGTGATCAGCGCTGCCGATGCATACATCGGTAGCCGTCGCGACATGCTCGACGACCTGGTCGACCACAACCAGGGCAAGGTCCTCCGCGCGTTCCAGAGCGTCGGCCTCTCTGAAGGCCACTTCGCGGGGACGTCGGGGTACGGCTTTCATGACGATGGCCGCCAGGCCCTCGACGATGCCGTCGCGCTGATCTTCGGGGCCGAGGCTGGGCTGGTCCGTTGGCAGATCGTCTCTGGGACGCACGCCATCGCCGCCCTGCTGCAGGGCAACCTTCGCCCTGGCGACCGTCTGGTGTGCGGCAGCGGCGCCCCCTACGATACCCTCAAGCCGGTCCTGTTTCAGTCGCCTG
>DASYBA010000935.1:0-2991 GCA_036501005.1 Candidatus Xenobia bacterium
GCTACGTCTGAGGCTCAGCCTGCTGGAGCCAGTCCCGGCTCAAGTAGCGATCCCACGAGTCGGGCAGGATGACGACGACCGGGTGGGGACCGGTGCGACGAGCCGCCACCCTCAAAGCGGCCGCGACGGCCGTCCCCGCCGACCCCCCGACCAGCAACCCCTCCTCGCGGATGAGGCGACGGGTCATGGCAAAGCTGTCCGTATCCGATACGGTTTCTACCCGATCGATCAGCCCGCAGTCGAGGATGCTGGGCGGCCGGCTCGAGCCGATGCCTTCGACCTGGTAGGCGGCGTCAGGTTCCCCGACGGCGCCCTGGACGTGCCGCCATAAAGACGAGCCGGCGGGATCGGCCAGGACCACCTCGAGGTCGGGGCAATGACGCTTGAGAAAGCCCCCTGCGCCCGTGATCGTCCCGCCCGTCCCCGAGCCCGCCACGAAAGCCCCCACCCGCCCTCCGCACTGCTCGAGGATTTCAGGCCCGGTACCGTCGACATGCGCCTGCACGTTGGCCGGGTTGTTGAATTGATCGGTGAGGTACCAGCCGTTCTGCTCGGCCAGGCGCCGTGCGACGTTCTGGAAGTTGTCAGCATGGTCGGGGGCGGCGTTCGGCGTGATGACGACTTCAGCGCCGGCAATCTGAAGCGCGGCGCGCTTGTCGGGCGACATCTTCTCGGGCATGACGCAGACGACTTGGTAGCCGCGGGCCGCCGCCACCATGCAGAGGCCGAGACCGGTGTTGCCGGCGGTGGCTTCGACCAGGGTATCCCCGGGGTGGAGCCGACCCTGCGACTCTGCTTGCTGCACCATGGACCACGCGATGCGGTCCTTCACGCTGCCCGTCGGATTCATGTGCTCGCACTTGGCGAGGACCGGCACGGGCAGGCCACAGGCCAGACGCCGGAGGGGAACGAGAGGGGTACGACCGATGTGGTCGAGAAGCAGGTGGCCCATGACGAGATTTGGCATTTCCATTCCCCAGACACTGCTGGACAGGCCCTTCGATCCCTCCCGCTGGCGGAGCTGGTTCCAACGGGCCGAAGCCCTCGGGTATGACAGCCTGTGGGCGGTCGAGCAGGTGTTGGGCGGCACGCCGACGCTCGAGTCTTTGACGCTGTTGAGTTACGCCGCCGCCCTGACGGAGCGCGTCCGGCTGGGCGTGGCCGTGCTGATCCTGGGCCTGCGCGAGCCGGTGGCGCTGGCCAAGCAGTTGAGCAGCCTCGATGTTCTCAGCGGGGGACGGCTGACGGTCGGGCTGGGCCTGGGGGGCAACCCGAAGGTCTATCCGGCCTACGGCCTGTCGGCGGAACACCGTGTCTCACGATTCAAGGACGACGTGGACCTGATGAAGGCCTTGTGGACCGAGCCACGAGTGAGTCTCGACAGCCCGTTCCATCGGGTCCAACAGGCCACCATGGAGCCCAAGCCGGTGCAAAAGCCGCACCCGCCCGTCTGGTTCGGGGGCCACCACCCGGACGCGCTGCAACGTGCCGCCACCATGGCCGATGGGTTCCTGGGGGCCGGCTCCATCTCCACCCAGGGGTTTCTCGAGGAACTGGCCATCCTGCGGGCCTGTCAGCTCCGCCCGGGCTTCACGGTCGGAAAACGGGTCTACCTGGCCATCGACGACTCGCGAGAGAAAGCACTCCAGCGGCTGCGGGGCTGGTTCGGGGCCTTTTACGGCAAAGCGGAGATGGCCGACGACATGGCCGTCTACGGGTCGGTGGACGAGGTGGTGGCTGGCCTCCGACGACTGACGGAGGCCCGTCTGGACTTCATCCTGCTCAACCCGGTCGACGCCGAGGAGGCGCACCTCGCCAGGCTGGCCCACGAGGTCATCCCCCGACTGACGGATTAATTAGCAAATCGTCGACGCGTTGTTTACAACGCCATGATACAGTGGGCATGAGCGGTTTTAGCCAGAAAGGACCCCCATGCCCGTCGGAACGGCCACTACTTCCCGTCCTGCCCCATCTCAGGGCCGCAAAGCTCCTGCACGGCAGGTGGATGCTGCCCAGCCAGAGGACGTCACCCACGTCGGAAAAAAGCGTACGACCGACATCTTCCAGCGCCTGAAGCGGTATGCGCCTTCGGTCTTGCCGTTCGGCCTGGGCGCGGCGGTGACCCTGAAATACGGGATCGACGAAGTACGGGAAGGCAAGAAG
This sequence comes from Candidatus Xenobia bacterium, assembly GCA_036501005.1. Taxonomy (GTDB): domain Bacteria; phylum Vulcanimicrobiota; class Xenobia; order RGZZ01; family DASYBA01; genus DASYBA01. The sequence goes on from DASYBA010000935.1 coordinate 2,164, forward strand.
AAAGACGGATGGGTCGACGTGGCTCGCGGCAGCGGCGGCATTCTCGACAATGCCAACCTGGCCATCTACCTCAACGGCTTCCACCTCATGCACGTCGCCGCTCCGGTATTGACCGCGGCTGGCTTCCTGGGCGCCTTGTCGATGTTTACGACCGCACCTCTGGACGGAGGCCGAGACCTCATCCAGGGCCTGCACCAGCACAATACCAAGCTGGCCGCCATCGGGGCCGTCAAGCTGGGAGCGGTCGGGCTGAGCGTGGCGGGCTCGCTCACCCATCTGCCGCTATTCTTGGCCGCTGGCACCGTGGTAGGCATGGGCGCCCTCATCTACCAGAACCGGGCCGCCATCAAAGCGGTGCCGGGCAAGGTCGCGCATCTGGCGCACGAAGTGAAGGAACACGTCGTCCATCACCGCGATGGGCAGGACGACGCCAATTCGGGGGCTTTGGCGACCGCCAACTGAAGCCGGTGGACGACCCGCCTCGGCAGGTCACGACAATCGGCACATTCGACCTTGAAGTGCCGGCCGCTGGATCCGACCGGCTTGAGGGTCCACAACGGGCTGGCCAGACGGCCAAGGTCGGGTTCATCGACCGCAAAGAAGGCTTCGCATCGTGGGCAGGAGGGGTTCAGATCGAAGACGGCATCCACTAGACAACTCCTTGAGGGTTATTCCAGCCTTGTCGTCATGATACCTCGAGAACTTCCCTTTGGTTCTGCTCGTAGCTAAAGATTGGCCCCGGTTTTCTGAAGAGCAGATGAAACTGTGGGCTTGATGGGGAGCCCCCACCGGGAGTATAATGGCCCACATGAGAATCACGTCGGCCAT
>DASYBA010000936.1:0-8060 GCA_036501005.1 Candidatus Xenobia bacterium
CGACAAGACCGTCAGGACCGAGACGCAGAACCAGACCATCTACGAGTTCGACGTCAACCTGGGGGGCGAACAGGAGTACACGTCGGGCGACGAGCCGTTCGAGATCCAGCTTCCCGCCTCACCCGCCCCGGCCGCTCTGCCCGACAACCTGCTGGGCGACGCCATTCGGGTGGTCAGCTTCCTGGCCTCGGCCCACACCTCGCCCGTGCACTGGAAGCTTCGTGCCCGCCTGGAAATCCCGTGGAAGGTCAACCTCCACCAAGAACTCCCCATCACCGTCACCTGATGTGGACGACCGAACAGGTTCGCAGCCTGGCGCCGGACGTCCGTGCCGCCCAGGCCGCCGAAGCTCTGGCCGTCGCCTGGCGCTGGTCCGACCTGGGCCAGGGAGGCCAATTCATCTGGGGCGCCTGCCAGGGCACCCGTGATACGCCGTATCGAACACGGGTCGACTTTGAGGGGCCTGTCTTCACCTGCGACTGCCCCAGCAGCAAAAGGCCGTGTAAGCACAGCATCGCCTTGCTGCTCCTCTACAGCCAGGACCCTGATCGTTTCCCGGCCGGTGCCCCACCGGCGAGCACCCCGCCGAAGGCGGCGCCCACTCGAACCCGCAATACCACCAGCCCGGAACGGGACGCCCGGGTCTCTGCCGGTATCGAAGCCCTCCGGCTCTGGCTGGAGGATCTCCTGCGCCAAGGCCTGGCCCGCCGGGTCTCGCAGATCTCGTGGGAAGAAACGGCCGCCCGCATGGTCGACTTCCAGATGCCCGGCGTCGCCCGCATCATTCGACAAATGGGACGCCTCACGGCCTACGCCGACGACTGGCCTGCCCCCGTCGTCGAACGCATCGGCCGCCTGTCTCTGCTGTGCCAGGCCTGGCAGCGTATCGAATCGCTCTCTCCCGCCGAACAGGCCGACGTCCGCACCGCCATCGGCTTCACCGTCTCGCAAGACGAGCTGCTCCTGGGCGAGGGCGTGGCGGCCCGCTGGTCTGTGATCGGCCAGTTTACCATCGACGAGGAGCGTCTCCGCGTCCAGCGCACCTGGCTGTGGTCGCCCACCCGGCAGCAGATGGCCCTCGTGATCGGCTTCTCTCGGGGCGAGACCACGGCCGACCGGGGGCTCATGCCGGGCACGTCGGTGGAAGGACGCCTGGCTTTCTTTCCCAGCGCCTCCCCGTTGCGGGTCATCGTGCAGGAGATCACCAGCGTGCCGGCTCCCCTCGCCAGCCTGGCCGGCGACACCATCGCCAAGTCCATCCACCGGGCTCAGCGTGCCGCCAGCCTCAACCCTTGGCTGGAGCTGTATCCGCTGGTCCTGGAGCACGTCGTTCCCGTCCCCGACACGTGGATCCAGGACGACACCGGGCGCCTCCCTGTCCACCCCGACTTCGAGGCCTTCTGGTCTCTCGTGGCCATGAGCGGAGGGCACCCCGTTTCAGTCGCGGGGGAGTGGGACGGAGAGCTCTTTCGCCCCCTCGCCGTCTTCACTGAAAGCTATCTTCGTTATTGAGGGATATGCAGCTTGATGGCCCGCGGTCGATACAGCGACGGGTCGACGTTGGCGTTGAAGTCCGGCGGATTGCAGCAGTAAGTGACCACCAGCTCTCCGTCCTTGGACGACAGTTCGGGATGGGCTTTGGCGGCATAGTTGAAAAGACCTGTCTCCGGGCAGCGGTACACGACCTGTGCGTCACTCCACGGCCCCTCTGGCTGCTCCGCATGTCGCATGACAATGTCCCGCCCCACGCCATCCTGGGTATAGACGGCGTAATATCCGCTGCGACCGGGCACCTTGCACACGCTCATCTCCGTCGCCCCGCCGTCAAAGAGGGGCCGAGCCTTCTGCGCCTGGGACGACCAGGCGTGGCCCGTCCAATACGACAAATGCAGGGCAGGCAGCTTCTCAGCCCGGGTGCGAGCCACGCGGGCCTGTCCATCCGTAATGCCGTACAGATAGAGCCACGAGCCATCGCGGACCCCGGCCGTGCCATACAATCCCGTCTCTGGTGTGCCCGGCACCGATCGGGTGCTGTATTGCCACTGCTGGGGCGGCGCCTGCGGGTTGCGAACCTCGACCAGGTCCGAACGATCCCACTGGAAGCTGAAGCCGGCGGGCCCTGGGACATTCGATATGGCCTTGGCGAACATATAGACTTCCCCGTGCACTTCGAGCCCGTACCCCGGCCAGTACCACTCTCCCGACCTCGTTGGCTGAAATTCGGCACCCTGGGGGCATTCGAAATGCATGTGCCCGTCGGGCGTTTCCATGCCCACCGCGTTGTGCACCATGTCGAACGAGGTGCGATGGCCGTCGACCACGTCACCGGTGAAGGTGTCGCCGAGGAACCACGCATCGGATCCGTTCCGCAGGGGCACGCTATAGACCGCATCTTCTCCCGTGCACCGTGCGATGCGTGGAAGAGTGCCGACACGGCGTCGTCTGGTTCCACGCCCCCCGCCCAGGTCTCGATCGGGTCGTCGTCAGGTCGCGCCTGCGCCGCCTGCAGGCCGGTCCTGCCTGCCCGGTCGAGTCCCGTCCGAATGCTTCCAGTCATGTCCATCGTGATGCTAGCGCAGCCAGATGAACCTCTGAGGCGGGTTTTGTTACCGGACAGCGTACCTTTCGCCATGCATCTCGACTCGGCGGGTTGGGAAGACCTGGTGGGCGTCGCCTTGCTGGGCACCGCCCATCGGCCGTGGCCCGACGTCCTCACCTCCGCGGCGGCTCTCGCCCATGCCCGCCGGCTTTCCCGCCAGCCCCACCATCCGCTCCCAGCGCCCGAGCCGGCCCCTGGGGAGATCCTCCCGGTGGCGTCTCCCCGCCTTGCCGCGTTCTTCGAGGCCGCCTTGCTGGAAGGCCTGGCCGACGAATGGCTGCGGCTCATGCACGAGCACCGCTTGCTGGCCCCTCCCCAGGTGCTGCCCAGCCTATTGGATCTGCTGGCGGACGATCCCACCCGCGAGCGCGACATCCGGCCCTTGCTGGGAGAGCGGGGCCGCTGGCTGATGGCTTTGCGCCCGGCCTGGGCCTGGCTGGCCGGGGACGACCGCCAGGAACATGGCACCCCGGCACAACGCCTGGACGCGTGGCGCCGCCAACGAGTCTGGCAACCGGAGGCCGCCCGGTCGTGGTTGGAGGCTCGCTGGCGGGAGCTGCCGTTCGAGAGCCGCCTGGCCTATCTTCACGCCCTCGGTCCAACCGACGAAGCTTTTTTGCAGCAAGCGTTGAAAGACCGTCGCCGCGAGGTTCGCAAGGTCGCCGCGGACCTGCTGGCTCGTCTCGCCCTCCCGCCTCCGCCTTCCCCGGCAAACCAGGAGCGGCAGCTCCTCAAGAAGTTGGTGGAGGCCGACCTCGCGCAGGCGCGGTTTCCCTGGAGCCTGGCCCTCACCGAAGCGGTGTTGCGCTCGCTGACCCGGCTGCAGATCTCGTGGCACGACCTGGCCCTCTATATGAACCCCGACGCCCTCGAAACCGCCATGTCCATGTACGCCGATGTATTGAATGGGCACAGTTCGCTGCGCCCCCCGCTGGAGGCCATGCTGACTCGCCTCAACCTGCGGGCCGCCATGCAGAGGGTCTTTGCTAGCGGATGACCGGAACCAGTTGACTGTCTATGATCCGGCGGTCTGAGGTTACCAGCGGCAGCCCCAAGACCAGGGCTGTCGACACGAGAATGCGATCAGCCGGGTCGCGGTGGAAAGTGTCCGGCAGGGCCGCCACCTGGGCCGCGATGGCCGGGGTGATGTGCTGACGCTGAACCTCCGGCCCTGCCACTGCGATATCGAGCCAATCCCGCACCGGGATGGTTAGCTTGATCCGCTTCAGCCCGACCAGCATGGCGACTTCCCAGAGTGTGATATCGCTAACCACAAGGTCATCGTGATTCGACACAGCCTGTGTCAGAGCGTGCTCTTGTGGGCGAGACAGGCGGCTGTCGCCGTGGATCCACCAGAGCAAGATATGCGTGTCCAGCAGCAGTTTCACACGTTGCCCGCATCCATCTCCCAGGCGTCGGGGGGAAGCACGGGTTCAATGACGTCGCCGTAGAATGTCACCGTCCCCCGCAGAGCGTCTTGCGGACGCGAGATCTTCGGCGCCGGCAAGAGTTGGGCGACGGGCCGGCCCCGTTTCAGGATGGTCACCGGTTCACCCGAGGCCTCGACCTCGTCGAGAATGGCCAGACACTTGGCTTTGAACTCCGACGCGTTGATCTGCTTCATGTGACCAGTCTATTTGACCAGTCTTGAAGTGTCAAGAGCCTGCGGGGCGGGGATCGGCGCCTGGGGCCCGAAACTGCGGCGCAGGATGATCCTCCGAGAGCACGCCGAGCATCAGTATGCCCAGGAACTGCAGGCCCTGGCCGACACCGACGAGCACCCCCGGCCGCCCCAGTGGCGCCTTTCCCCCTGGGCGGTGGCCATTTTCATTCTCGGCGGGACCCTATCGAACGACTTCCAGGTCTCCCCCAAGTACATCGGAGAGCGTCGCCTGATCGAAATCGCTATCGCCACCCTGGCTACCGACCGTGCCCTCCTCCTCCTGGGCCTCCCCGGCACCGCCAAGACGTGGGTCTCCGAGCTCCTCGCCGCCGCCATCAGCGGCGATTCAACCTTGCTGGTGCAGGGCACCGCGGGCACGGGCGAGGAGGCCATTCGATACGGCTGGAACTACGCTCGGCTGCTGGCCGAAGGGCCGTCTCGAGACGCCCTGGTGCTCTCGCCCATCGCCCGTGCCATGCAACAAGGCCAGATCGTCCGAGTGGAAGAGATGACCCGCATGCCGTCCGACGTCCAGGACGCCCTTATCACGGCCCTGTCGGAAAAGGTTCTCCCCATTCCGGAGCTGGCCTCGGAGGTACAGGCGGTCAAAGGCTTCAACCTCATCGCCACGGCCAACAACCGCGACCGGGGCGTCAACGAGCTGTCCAGCGCCCTCAAACGCCGGTTCAATACGGTCGTCTTTCCGGTGGCCGCCACCCTGCAACAGGAAGTCGACATCGTCCAGCGGCGGGTGGCCGAGATGGGCCACGCACTGGAGTTGCCCGCCGAGGCCCCCGCCCTGCAAGAAGTCGAACGGGTCGTCACTGTCTTTCGGGAACTGAGAAACGGCGTTACGACGGACGGCAAGACCAAGATCAAGTCGCCGTCGGGCACCATGAGTACCGCCGAGGCCATTTCGGTCGTCAACAGCGGCTGGTCGCTCTCCGCCCACTTCGGCGACGGCCGCCTCCGAGCCAACGACGTGGCGGCCGCCCTGGTGGGCACCGTCGTCAAGGATCCCGTATCGGACCGAACCATCTGGCTTGAATACCTCGAGACCGTGGTGAAGGATCGGTGGAAGGACCTCTATCGGGCGTGTCGCGATCTGTCCTAGGCATCCGCCATCACGGGCCGGGTTCGGCTCGCAGCCTGCGGCGCGCTCTTGAAGATCTCCACCCCGACGTCGTTCTTATCGAGGGGCCGCCGGAAGCCGATACCGTGGTTCAATACGCCCACCTGCCTGACATGCAGCCTCCGGTGGCCCTGCTGGTATACGATAGCGAAAAGCCTGAGCACTCCGCCTTTTACCCCTTCGCCATTTTTTCGCCCGAGTGGCAGGCGATCCAATACGCCCTCGACAACCTGGTTCCGGTCCGCTTTATCGACCTCGGCTTCGGCCAGCGCATGGGCTTGAAAGGCAGTCGTGCCCATGAAGATCCGCTACAAGGCCTGGCCGCAGCCGCCGGGTACGCCGACGCCGAACGTTGGTGGGAACACCTGGTGGAAGAGCGTCAGGACGACGCCACCGTGTTTGATGCCATCCTGCAGGCCATGACGGCCTTGCGTCCCGATCCGCTCCGCACCGACCCACGGGAGGCGGCCCGCGAAGCCACCATGCGACAGAACATTCGCAAGGCGGAAAAAGAGGGCTTCCAACGTATCGCCATCGTGTGTGGTGCGTGGCATGCCCCGGCCCTGGTCACCTCTGCCGCTGCTTCACATGATGCGGCCATTCTCAAAGGCCTTCCCAAACTGAGGAGCGTCGCCACCTGGGTACCGTGGACGTACGGGCGCCTCGCGATCGACAGCGGCTATGGGGCTGGTATCGAATCGCCGGGCTGGTACCACCATCTGTGGACGCACCCGGAGGACACCGCCTCCATCTGGCTGGCCCGGGTCGCCGAGCTGCTTCGCTCGGAAGACTTGGACGCCTCGCCTGCGCAGACGGTGGACGCCGTCCGCCTGGCCGTCGCCCTCAGTGCGCTCCGCGGTCGTCCCCGGCCCGGTCTGGACGAGATGAACGACGCCGCACTGGCCGTGTTCTGCTTTGGCCAGCCGGTGCCGATGCGCCTGATTCGAGAGCGGCTCATCGTGGGCGAGACCCTCGGACACGTCCCCGAAGAAACGCCCCAGGTCGCCCTCGCCCAGGACCTGGCCCGCCTGCAGAAGCGCCTCCGCCTGCCGCCCCAGGCCGAGCTGCGGGAGCTGGACCTGGACCTGCGCAAAGACACCGATCGGCTGCGCAGCGTGCTGCTCCACCAGTTGCGTGTGCTGGGCATTCCGTGGGGTCAGGCCGTGACCGCCCAGGGCAAGCTGGGCACGTTCCACGAGTACTGGCGCCTGCGCTGGCGCCCCGAGCTCTCGGTGTCGCTGGTCGAGGCGTCGCGCTGGGGCAACACCGTGCCGGACGCCGCCACCGCCTCGGCCCAGGCCCGGCTGGCCGAACAAGGCGAGCTCGCCCAGGTGGTCCAGTTGCTCCAGGACCTGTTGCTGGCCGGGCTCTTTGCCGCCATGCCCGCGGCGGTACAGCGCCTCGAAGACCTGGCCGCACTGTCGGTCGACGTGCTGGCCTTGATGGCGGCCGTCCCCCCCTTGGCCCGCCTCGTCCGGTACGGCAACGTCCGCCAGACCGACGTGGGCGCCGCCGGCCACCTGCTCGAGGGCATGCGGGCCCGCATCTTTGTCGGCCTGCCCCCGGCCTGCGTCGCCCTTGCTCCGGAGGCGGCCGAGGCCATGGCCCAGGCCATTCGCGCCCTGGACGAAGCGGTCAGTCTCCTGGACCAGGACACCGCCATCTGGCACGAGACCCTGGCTCGAGTGGTGGAGACGTGCCAGGGCGTTGGCCTGGTCGCCGGGACCGCCGCCGGCATTCTGCTGGACGCCCGCGCCTGGACGCCCGAGGAAGGCCGTCGCCGTCTCGGCCTGGCTCTATCGCCGGCCCGCACCCCGCCGGAAGCAGCCGCCTGGGTCGAGGGCTTCCTGACCGGACGAGGCACCCTGCTGCTCCACGACGACGGGCTCCGCAGCCTGCTGGACGACTGGGTGGGGGGCCTCCAGGGCGAGGTGTTTACCGAGCTCCTCCCCCTGCTACGCCGCACTTTTGCCACCTTCAGCGACGGAGAGCGGCGCCAGTTGGGCGAGCGCATGGCCCGGCCGCGGCAGGAGACAAAGGCCGAACTCTGGGATTCGCAGGGCGTGGCCCTGGCCTTGCCCTATCTCTCGCGGGTGCTGTCGTGGACGAACGACTGAAGCGGTGGCGCCTGCTCCTGGGGGGGGGCGACGACGGGACGGGCGTCGAGCTGGACGGCGACGACGTGGGTCTGGACCGTGCCTTGGAGCAGCTCTACGACGAGGGGCCGCAGGGCAGCCTGGCGACGTCTTCGCCTCGATTGGCCCGGTGGCTCGGGGACATCCGGCGGTACTTCCCCGCTTCTGTGGTGCAGGTCATGCAGACCGACGCGCTGGAGCGGCTGGGGATAGAACGGATGCTGCTGGAGCCCGAGCTGCTCGCCAGCGTCGAGCCCGACGTCCACCTGGTCACTCGGCTCCTCAGCTTGTCGTCGGCCATGTCGGCCCGCACCCGGGAGGCGGCCCGGGACGTCGTTCGACAAGTCGTGCGGGGGCTCGAGGAGCGGCTGGGCGAGCCCTTGCGCCGGAGCGTGCGGAGCGGGATGCGGCAGGCGACTCGGCAGCGGCGGCCGCGTTGGCCGGACGTGGACTGGCCGCGCACCATCATGGCCAATCTCAAGCACTATCAGCCCCGCTTGAAGACGGTGATTCCCGAGGTGCGCAAAGGGT
>DASYBA010000937.1:0-8773 GCA_036501005.1 Candidatus Xenobia bacterium
TGTGCGCCCATGAAAAGGGCCACGGCATAGAGCACAGGAGCGACTATGAGAATGGCCAGCCAGATCCACACGCCGGCCGGTACTGCAAGCCGGCGCGCCCTCCCTGCTTTGCCGGGATGTTGCCAGATTGTAAATTTGGACCGGATTTCCGTTTCCGTCCCCGGACCTCGGGGGCGATACCGCATGAACACGAGGCTCGAGCCCCCGGGAAAGGTTTACCTCGAATCTGACGGGGACGTGACCGGGGACGGCTGAGAGAGCAGGCCTGTCCGTGTTAAGCTGTGGATGGACAAAGAAGCCACAGGAGGGCAACGACCATGGCGCTTGGCACGATTGGCGGTATCGGATCACTCTTCGGCACGCAGGGCACCGGCGCAACCGGCGGCGGGTCGAGCAACAGCCTGATCAGCAGTCTGCACGACAAGATCTTTGGACCCAAGCTCAAACCTGACGACCCGGCCCCGCCTATCGACCGGGACGAGCAGCTCGATCCGAACCTGTTCATCAAGCAGTGGCCGCCGCAGGGTGATACGACCGGCGCCGATGCCACGCCCAGCGACGCCGGGTCACCGGCCCCGCAGACGCCGCCTCAGGGCATGATTCCGTGCGAGTACACCTTGAGCTCGGCCGACCCTCAACAGGAAACCACGTGTATTGCCCAGCTCCCCGGCACGGGCGACTCAGCGACAGGCCCCGACCAGGTCGCGGTGCCCTGTGCGCAGGTCGTGACCCAGGGCGACAACTCTTACTGCAAGCCTGACATGTCGCAGATCGGGAATTAGCGCTCGTCGACGAGATACTGCCAGGTGTTCGCCATGACCCATGGCTGGCGGCGGACTCGGATGGCCCGTTCCAGGACGTTCGAGGCCTGGAATCCATCCGGGTCTACCGGAGCTGGCTTCCAGCCCCGAGTGCTCCGGTGGCGGATCTCGAACTTGACGCCGGGTTGGGTACCCCTGGCATCCAATATCCACAGCTCTTCGACCCCGGCCTTGAAGTACCGCTCAGGCAGCCGGCGCAGATCCTTCCCCACCGAGGAGTCGCTGATGATCTCTACGACCAGGGTGGCTTCACCTTCGATCTCCATCATCTTGTCAGTCTTTGAAGGCACATAGCGCGCCCGCCCACTTTGCAGTGCCTCCAAAGACACGAAGAGGATGTCCGGTTCACAACTGAGCCCGGCCTTGGGGTGGCTCAGCCGAGTGCGATCGATGAAGAGTCGCCCCGGCCTGGTGGTCTCCACGATCTGCAACATCCATGCGTAGAGCTTTCCCTTGGGAATACCGTGGCTTTCCCGCTCTTCAGCGGTCATGTTGACCTCCAGAACCCCGCCCAGGTAGTCGATGCGCCCCCTTTCGGGGAATGCGGGCGACGTGGCCCAGTGTCGAAAGGTGGCCAGGTCTATTACTTCGGCGGGGATCAAGACGTTGTCTTCCAGGCGAATCGCGAGGCTCACACGGGGGGGTTCGTCAGACACGACGGCAGGCCCCTGCGGGGTGCGCCTGGAACCAGACCCCCATGCCTGAAGCTGAAAAAACCTCACCACCCCCGCCCTGGCCTCCGACCAATCCATACGAGCCCCCCAAGGGCACCAGCCAGGAGTTTGCCTACAAGACGGGGCGACACTCGTTCCGCTACAGTGCGGCGGCCGACTGGGTGGTGCTGCGCAAGAAGGAAAAGCCGCTGGCCGAGATCTTCCACGTGTTCTATCGAAAGCTGGAGGACAACAGCCGGCGCCCGCTCACGTTTGTCTTCAACGGCGGGCCGGGTGCCTCCTCGGCCTATCTGCACGTGGGGGCGTTGGGACCGGTCCGGGTCGGCTTCGGCAACGACGGCGAGCTGTTGCCGCCGCCGCCTCGCATGGTCGACAACGGCGATTCGTGGCTGCCGTTTTCCGATCTGGTGTTTGTCGATCCGGTCGGTACGGGCTTCAGCCGCACGGTCGACAAGCCACCGGAGAAGCCCGGCGACAAGGAGGAAGACAACAAGGAGTTCTTCGGCCTCAACCGGGACCTGGAGTCGCTGGGAGAGTTCATCAGCAAATTTCTATCGAAACACCGCCTGTGGTCGCGGCCGGTCTTCATCGCCGGTGAGAGTTATGGCGGCTTCCGCGTCGCCAAGCTGGCCCGCAAGCTGCAGGAAGGCTATGGGGTGGGGCTCAACGGGGCCATCCTCATCTCGCCCGCCCTGGAAATTGCGCTCCTGAACGGTTCCGACTACGACGTGTTGATGTGGGCCGATGCGCTCCCGTCCTTCGTGCTGGCGGCCGTGCATCACGGGCGTTCCCGAGCCTTCAAGAGCGACACACCGTTCGATACTGTTCGTCAGGAAGCGGAGCGGTTTGCCACGGAATCGCTGGTGCCCATGCTGGCCATGGGAGACCTGCTGCCGGAGGCGGAGCGCCTCAAGCGATACCAGCGCTTGGCCGATCTGCTGGGGGTGTCGGAAGACTTCGTGAAGCTGCGAGGCGCCCGGATTTCGGCGCCCGCTTTCACCCGGGAGCTGTTGCGAGACCAGCGTCTGGTGTGCGGCCTCTATGATGCCTCGGCCACCGCGGTGGATCCGTTTCCCGACCGAGACAGCTATTCGGGGGCGGATCCCACGCTCTTCGCCATCGAACGGGTGTTCACTGGCGCCATCAACGTCCAACTGCGAGAGACGCTCGGCCTGGAGACGGATCGCGACTACCGCCTGCTCAGCCTGGACGTGAATGAGACCTGGAAGAACGACGGCAAGCAGCACAGCTTCGAAATGCAGATCGGGGCGACGGACGATCTGCGCTACGGCATGGGGCTGAACGCTCACATGCAGGTGTTCATTGCCCACGGGTACTACGATCTGGTCACCCCCTACTTCTCTTCCGAGCGGATAGCCCAGCTTATGAAGATGCACCCAGACCATCGGGCCAGAGTTACTCTCCGCAACTACCGGGGCGGCCACATGTTCTATAGCTGGACGGAGTCTCGAACCATGTTCCGCCACGACATGCAAGCGTTCTACACCCACGCGCTCTCGTGACTGACGCCGCCGGTTGTCTCCTGGGAGGGATGATCGCCGACATCATTGGTGCGGTGGTCGAAGGCGAGAGTCCGAAGTATATTCGAAAGACGTTCCGCACCCTGGACGACATGCTGGCGCTGGACCGAGTCGAGGAGGTGCTGGGCCAGTATTGGACGGTGGGTCGCTTCACCGACGATACCATCATGACCCTGTGCGTCGCCGAATGGTTGCTGGAGTGTGAAGAGCTCGACGGGGAGAACCTCCTGGATCGCTTCGAGAAGTCCTACCGACCGGCGCGGCGTTACGGCTCCGGAACGGCTCGCATCCTGGAGGCATTTCCTGAGCACCGGAAGGAGTGGCGATCATTGGCCACCCTCATGTTTCCAGACGGGTCGTTCGGCAATGGCGCCGCCATGCGAGTGGGTCCGATAGGCTGTCGATACGCTGCGGACCCAGTGGGCCGTCGGCGTGCCGTGAGAACCTCCGCCATCACCACGCATGCCCACCCCTTGGCCATCATCGGCGCCACCCTGCAGGCCACCGCCATCGCGACGACAGACATGCAGGCCCTGCGGAACGACGTGGCCTGGTTTGAGGGGCAAGGGCAAGACGTCGAGGCCTATCGGACCGCGTTGGAGATCATGGCGCAGGGACTCGAGAACGATGCGCCTCCCGAGGTCTTGGCCGACCGACTGGGCACGGGCATTGCAGCGCACGAATCCGTCCCCATGGCGATCTATTGCGCCTTGCGGTCGTTGGATGATTACGAGCGGGCCTTGACCGAGGCCATCTTCCTGGGCGGCGACGCCGACACCATCGCATGCATGGCGGGGGCCATCGTGGGGGCCCGTCTCGGAGTGCAGGCCATTCCGAGACGGTGGCTGGCCCGGGTGCGGGAAGACTTCTATACCCCGGCCCGCGTGCAGGCGCTGGGAAAACGGTTCCTCACCTGTTAGTTATGCAGCAGGAACATTATGTAGGAGCAGCATAAAGCTCCGGGGTGGAGCTACCGTTTCTGGATCGCAAGGCCGAACTGGCCAGACTACGCCGCTTCTCCCGTAGGCCGACTGGCTCATTGGCCGTGGTCTATGGACGCCGCCGGCTTGGCAAGTCCAGGCTGATTCGAGAGAGCCTTGATATGAGCCGGACCGTCTATTATGTCGGCGACGATCGGGAGGCGGCCTTGCAACGCCGGGCCTTGTCTCGGGAGATTTCCCGCCTCCTGCCCGGCTTCGAACGGGTGACCTACCCGGACTGGGATAGCCTGCTGAGCCGGTGGTGGCAGGAGGCTAGACCGGGCTGGACTCTTGTCATCGACGAGCTGCCCGCACTGGTGTCGGTTTCTCCTGAGCTGCCCAGCCTGCTGCAAAAACATGTGGACGAGCTCGGAGCCTGTCATCTCCTGTTGTGCGGATCGTCCCAGAGGCTGATGCAAGGGCTGGCTCTCGATCGCACGGCGCCGCTGTTCGGGCGCAGCCAGGAGCTCTTCCGAGTTGGACCTTTGTCCGCTGGTTGGATTCAGCGGTCCACACCCTCCCTGGATGCGGCCAGGGCGGTTGAAGCGTGGGCTGTGTGGGGCGGTGTGCCTCGATACTGGGAGCTGGCCGCGCAGCATCCTGACCTGGACGAAGGGATCAGGGAGTTGGTGCTGGACCCCCTGGGCGTGTTGTATGACGAACCGGCGGCCCTGTTGCTGGATGATCTGCGGGATACGGTTCAATCGCTCTCCATTTTGGAGGTGATTGCCAATGGCTGCCATCGAATGTCGGAGATAGGCGCACGACTGGCAAAGCCCGCCACATCGCTGATGCGCCCCTTGCAGCGTCTCATCGAACTTGGCTATGTGCGAAGGGACCAGCCCTTTGGCAGCCTCCCCCGAGACAGCAAGCGCTCTTTGTATCGATTGGCCGATCCCTTTCTCCGCTTCTGGTTCCGGTACGTCTCGCCCAATCGCTCGAGTCTCGAGTTGAGGTACCTGGACCCCGTGGTCGAGATGGTCAAGAGAACCCGTGGTGAATTTACCTCGTGGGCGTGGGAAGAGCTGGCCAGGCAGTCGCTCCCGGCCCTGGATCTGTTCGACACGCACTGGAACGTAGCGGCTCCGTGGTGGGGTCCTGGGATGGACGGAAGGCCTCTCGAACTCGATGTGGTCAGTGAGAGCCTGGATGGCGCGTCCGTCCTGCTCGGATCGGTAAAGTGGGAAGACAAGACAGACATCCGACGAGAGCTGCAGAGCCTGCAAGCGGCAGCCGTTCGCCTTCCACTGGTGCGGCAGCGACCTGTCTATGTTGTGGTCTTCGTCCAAGCCGCCGGGCGCCCCCGACCCGAGGTCGTGGGCCCCGGGGCGGTATTGGAAGCCCTGCGGCGCTGAGTCCCCTCCAGGCCGACCGGCATGTCACGTGGGCACAGCCACCGCCTTGACGGCCTCGACTTCGATATTGATGTCCACCTTGTCACCCACCGCCACACCCCCGGTCTCGAGCACCTGGTTGTAGGTCAGGCCGAAGTCCTTGCGACTGATGGCCGCGTGGGCTGAAAAGCCGCCTCGTTCGCCCCCCCACGGATCTTTCATGGTGCCACTGAACTCCACGTCCAGCGTGACGGGACGGGTCACGCCGTGGATGGTGAGGTCGCCGTGCAGCTTGAAGTCAGATTCGCCCACCTTGTCGATGGACGTGCTCTTGAAGGTGAGGGTCGGGAACTTCTCTACGTCAAAAAAGTCGGCGCTGCGCAGGTGGTTGTCCCGTGGTTCGACGCGAGTATCGACGCTGCTGGCATCGATGGTTACCTCGATACGGGAGGCCTTCGGGTCTCCTTCATCCAGGTTGAAATCGCCCGTCCACCGGTTGAAGTGGCCCGTCACTTTCGAAATCAGCAAGTGTCGGACGGAGAAAGCAATGTGGGAGTGTAGCGGGTCAACGTTCCATTTTTGCAAAGCCATCGTGTGTGACCTCCTTCATCTGTTTTGATATTAAAGCATCTGTGGGTCGTGCGCCCTGGCCAAATCGGTGAATCCGGCCTCCGCCGAAAGACGGAGACCGTTTTCATCCCAAGGCACGGTGAGCCAGCCCCGATCATACCCTATGATGAGCGAGGTTGGAGAAACCTAATCCGGTCGGAGGTGGACGACGATGCTGCAGCACCTACTCAATCAGATGCTCGGCCTGGAGCCGCAACAATTCATGGTCGGCGCGCTGGCGCTCGCCGTGCTGCTGTCCTATACCCCCTCGAAGGAGTGACCATCATGAGCTACGCCGTTGAAGTTCACCATCTGGAAGACATCGACAACATCCTGCTGTCCGGCGAGGTCTCGTTGACCACCTGGACGCAGGTCTGGCACGAGCTGGGTCGCCAGCTTCTCTGCGGTCGCCGCCACATCGCCATCAACATCGATGGTCTCGAATACCTGGACGGCCTGGGCCTGAAGCTCCTCAGCAAGGCCCGGCACCTGATCGAGCGGCGGGGCGGCTCACTGGCCGTCATCTGCACCGATGCCCAACGCCGGCGGGTGCTCCACGTAGCGGGGCTCGACCAATACGTGAGCGTCCTCTCCAACGACTCCTGGCTGGCCAACCGGCTCATGCTGGAAGCGGTGGCGTGGGGAGGATAGTAGGAGCCTTGCCCGGCGGCTGGTCTTCGGACCGGCCGCTTTGTCGCGTCAAAATCAGCGTTCAGGCCGGCCGAGGGGCCAGCTCCCGGATCGTGGACATCAGGGCAGTCGGGTTCTTCTTGCAGATGAACCGCCGCGCTCCGGCGTCCAGAGCTTGTCGGATATCGGCGCAGGTATCGCCCATGCTGAGGATGATGACCGCGCATTCCGAAGCGACCGCTTTGGTGGCCTCCAACCCGCTCATGACTGGCATGTCCAGGTCCATGAGGACCACGTCGGGGTGCATCTTTCGCACCTGTTCGACGGCCTCTGCGCCATTGCAAGCTTCTCCGACGACCTGCATGTCCGACTCCAGAGACAGGCACATCCGCAATCCCTGGCGGACCTGGCACGAGTCGTCCGCTATCACAATCCTGATCACATCATCATCCTACGCCAAGGTGGCTCTTTGCACATCGGACCAACCCCCCATGCCGAGGTCCGCCTTTCGGCGGAGGCCCCGTCATAGGAGCGTCCAGCGCGTCAGACGAAAGACCGGAACCATGACCATTCGTGTCCTCATTGTAGATGACCACGCCGTGGTGCGCCAAGGCCTCAAGATGTTCCTGGGTCTGGACAAGGAGCTGGAGATCGTGGGCGAAGCCAGCAACGGCCAGGAAGCCATCGAGCAGGTCAAGGCACTGCAACCCGACGTCGTCCTCATGGATCTCCTCATGCCCGTCATGGACGGCATCTCCGCCATTGCCGCCATTCGCACCTCGTTTCCCGACGTCGAGGTCGTCGCCCTCACCAGCGTGCTGGAGGAAGCCTCCGTAGTGCGGGCCGTCAAGGCCGGCGCCATCGGGTACCTGCTCAAGGACACCAAGTCGGATGCCCTGTGCCGGGCCATCAAGGCGGCCGCCGCCGGGCAGGTCCAACTGGCCCCCGAGGCCGCCGTCTTCCTGCTCAAGGAAGTGCGCATGCCGGAAGCCCACGAGCCCCTCACCGAACGGGAGCGAGACGTCCTGGGCCTGCTCGCCCGGGGCAGCTCCAACAAGGACATTGCCACCGCCCTCATCGTGGGGGAAAAGACCGTCAAGACGCACGTCAGCAACATCCTCGCCAAGCTGGGCGTGCAGAGCCGGACCCAGGCCGCGTTGTGGGCGGTCAAGCACGGCATGGTGCCCGCGCCGGCCCGGGAGTAGCCATGCAGAATCCGTTCGAAACGCTGGGGACGATCCCCTTGGCGGCCCTGGTCGACCGCCACCCGGCCTCCTTCTTGATTCTGTCGGAGGGGGCGTGCATTTGCGCCAACCAGGCCGCCATCCGCATGTTCGGGGCGTCGGTGGTGGGCAAGTCGATAGAGGACCTGGTTCAGTTCCTGCCCGGCCACGCCTTCACGTTGGACGGTCAGAAATTTCTGGCCGGCATGGGCGATCGCATCCTCCGGGGCTTTGCCTATCCGCTCTTGAACGAGATGGTCGGGGCGACGTTCGTCGACGTCACGGAAGACCAGAGGGCCCAGCGGGAGTCGTTGGCCCTGGCCAAGATGGCCTCGGGATTCACCTGGGGCAGCTCGTTGGCGGAGACCATGCAGTCCCTCGCACTCAATGCGGCCGAAGCGCTCGACGCCCGAGCTGCGGGCGTCATTTTGCTGGAAGGCGATCCGCCCGAGCCCCGTCACGCCGGGGCCTTCAACCTGCCGGCCGACTACGTGGCCTGCCTGGCCCAGCTCTGGCGCCAGCCCGACAACCTCATGATCCAGGTGGTGCAGAGCGGAGACATCGGGGTCAAGCGCAACGTGCGGCGTGAGCTGCTGTCGCACCCTGCCATGGGGCCGGCCCACTCCTACCTTCTCGCGGCCCCGTGGGAAACGGTCGTCCTGGTGCCCCTCATCTACCAGGGTGTGCGGCTGGGCGTGCTGACCTGCTATTTTCCCGCCTGCACCGGTCGAGACGAGAGCGAGCTTCGCTTCTTGCGGGCCATTGCCGATCAGGCCGCCATCCTGGTGCAGAATGCTCGCCTTATCGAACAGGCCCGCGACAAGACTCTCTTGGAAGAGCGGCAGCGCTTGGCCCGGGAACTGCACGATTCGGTCTCGCAGGCGCTCTTCGGCATTGCCCTGGGGGCTCGCACCGCCCGCACCCTGGCCGACCAGGATCCCACCGCCGTCAAGGAGCCGCT
>DASYBA010000938.1:0-6687 GCA_036501005.1 Candidatus Xenobia bacterium
TGCCCTTCAAGGTCAGCACGGGCGCGAACACCACGATGATGACGATGACGGCAAAGAGCGTCGGAGACATGATCTCGGTCATGCCCTCCACCACGACGTCAGCCTGGGAAGCGGTGCCGTGATCGACCTCCCGCACGTGGCGGAAGACGTTTTCGACAATCATGATGGTGGCGTCGACCATCATGCCGACGCTGAGGGCCAGCCCGCCCAGGCTGAGCAGGTTGGCGGTCAGACCGAAACGTTTCATGAGCAAGAACGCGACCGCGATACAGAAGAAGTTGGCAAAGATCGGAATCAGCGCAACCTTGAGGTCGCCCATGAAGAGCAGCAGGATGATGGTGACCAGGATGACGCCCGCCCCCAGTGCCGTCTCCACCGTGTGGGTGCTGAGGTCGATGATGTAGCTCTGGTCATAGACCGTGACGACTTTCACGTCGCGGGTGTCGAGCCCGTTGAAGTGGGCTCCGCTATTCAGCCGGGCTTGCAACTCATTGAGTTTGTCTTTCACCCGTTGGACGACTTCGGCAGTGTTCTCACCTAGTCGTTTCAAGACAATACCGACGACGATCTCGCCCTCGCCATTCATGGACACGGCGCCCTGTCGATCCTCCGGGCCCAGATGCACGTCGGCGACGTCGCCAATGCGCACGGGCACGCCGTTGGGGGTCGCAATGACGGTGTTCTTCAGGTCTTCGACGTTGCGGATCAGCCCCAGCCCTCGCACCACGTACTGCATGCTGCCGCGCCGCACGTAGTTGCCGCCCACGCTCTGATTGTTGTTCTGGACGGCGTTGATGACGTCGGACATGCCCAGCCCCAGGGCCGTCAAGCGCCGGGGGTCCACACTGATCTGGAATTGCATGACGAAGCCGCCGAACATGGGCACGTCGGCCACGCCCGGCACCACCCGGAGCTGGGGCTTGACATAGAAGTCCTGCAAGATGCGAAGCTGCATGTTGTTGAGCTTCTGGCTGGTGAGCGCGTAGATGTAGACCTGGCCTGTGCCCTCGTCCATGGGCGCCATGCCCGGCTGGGTGCCCGGGGGCAGCGTGGCATTCGACAGTTGTTGAAAAACCTGCGAGCGGGCCCAATAGATGTCCGTGTCGCTGTCGAACTGCACCTCCACCACCGACAGCGAGAACTTGGAGGTAGAGTGGATGTTGGTGACGCGGGGAATGCCCAGCAAGGCCTGTTCGATAGGATAGCTGATGAGCTTCTCGATTTCTTCGGCGGCCAGGCCATCCACCTCGGTGTCGACCTCGACCCGCACCGGCGTCACGTCAGGGAAGGAATCGATAGGCAGCGTCTTGAGCGCCCACCACCCTCCCGCCAGCGTCAGGCAGGTCAGCAAGAGGACGATGATCCGATGGCGGATCATCAGATAGAGCCAGCGTCGCATCCCGGTCATGCCGCTACTCCTGGCTTTCCAGCAAGATGTTGCCCTGCGTGACGACCACGTCGCCGGCCGCCAGGCCGGACACGACCTCCGTCTGTCCCTGCGAGGCAATCCCGACCTTGATGGCCCGTTTCTCGAAGTGAGCGGCCCCGCTCTGCACGTAGACAAAGCGATCGTCGCCGTGCACCATGATGGCGCTGTCGGGCACGACCAGCGCCAGTTGCGGGCGCTCCAGGCGAAGCGTTGCGGTGGCGAACATGCCCGCCTTCAGGTGCCCGTCCGGATTGTCGATGAGGGATCGGACGGCCACGGTGCGGGTGGCCGGATCGACCTGCTTGCCGACCACCTTGACCCGCCCCTGGAAGGTGTGGGCGGGGTAGGCGGGCACCGACGCCGAGACGGGGTCTCCGGGGTGGATGGAGCCCAGGTCGGCCTCGAAAGCGCTGGCGTCGACGTATACCTGGCGGTCATTGACCAGCGTGGCCAGCGCCGTGCCGGGGCTGACCGACAATCCCTTGGTCATGGTCACGGTGGTGACCGTTCCGCTAAAGGGGGCCCGAATGGAGAACATGGTGGCGTTGGCGGCCGCCGTCTCCGAGTAACGGCCTCCCTCCAGTCGCACCGGCGTCAGGTTCTGCGCCACCGCGGTGCCAGACACGTTTTCCTGGCCGAACACCGTCTTGTCCCGCTCCAGGTTGGCCCGGGCCAGCGTCACGGCCTTCTGGCCTTCGGCGACGTTGGATCGGAAGTTGCCGACGTTGCCCTGGTCGACCCGCACGTTCTGCTCTGCCAGCTTCACCGAATCCCCCGCGTCGCTGAGCGACTGCTGGGCGTCGTGCCAGGCCGATATCGCCTTGTCGTACCGCTCCTCGGCGTCTTCCACGTCGCCGCGAGCAAAGACGCCGGCCGTAAAGAGGTCGCGCTTGCGCTTCAAATCGATACGGGCCCTGACCGTCTCCGCCTTCGCTTGATCCAGGGTGTCGACGGCCTGGTTGTGGGCGATGCGAGCCTGCTCCAGGGCGCTCCTGGCCTGACTGAGCGTGCTTTCCGCCCCGCCCAGGTTGCCCTCGGCGGAGGTGACGTTGGCCTGGGCCTGCACCACGGCGGTCTGGTCGGTCTCCAGGTTCTTGAGGATCTGCAGGCCGGTCTGGCCGTACACGCTGTTGATGACGGCCAGGGGCGAGCCTTGGCCGACGTGCTGCCCGGCCCGCACCAGCAAGTCGACCACCACGCCGTTCAAGGGGGCGGTGATGGACGCCTGGCCGGCTTCCGTCAAGTTGACCTGGCCCGGGAGGCGCACTTCAGCCTGGATGGGTTTGCGCTCCACCCGCACCGTCTGAACGCCGGCCAGTTCCAGGTTCTGGGTGGGGATGGCCGACGCCGAGGCCGCCGGCTCGGGGGCCCGGGCACATCCTCCCAGGAAGACGAGCAGTAGCAGTATCGAATACCGGTTCATCGGTGATCTCCTTCCAGGGTCGTGCCGACCGAGGCCTCGAGCGCATCCAGGGCCTGGTGCCCCGATTGCAGGAGCGATTCGTATTGCGCCCGAGCCCCTTTGAGGGTCTGCTCGGCGGTCAGCACCTGCAGGTAGGTCAAAGCGCCCTTGTCGAATCCGGCCTGGGTCATCTTCATGAGCGTTTCCGACGGTTCCAGCACCTGTGTCTGGAAGGTCGAGGCGTTCTGCAACGCGGTTCGATAGTTGTCCAACGCCGCGGCCACCGCACCGTCGATGTTGATGGTGGTCTGCTCCAGGTTGGCCCGTTTCTCGCCCACGGTTTCCCGGGCGTTGCGAATCTGGTGGCGCAACTGGCCCCAGTCGACGATGGGAATGCTGATGTTCAACCCATACGAATACAGGCTGGTGTTCACCAGGTCGTAGTCGAAGAAGAAGCTTGGCGACGGGTTGCGCAGGCTGCCCACCTGGTGCACCTGGTCCAGCGCCTGTTGCACGTTGGCCTGGGCGGAGCGCATCAACCCCCGGGTATCGTGCGCCAACCGAGTCAGTTTGTCCAGATCGGTGGGCACGTCGGGCAGGACCATGCTGCCCTCCAGTTCTCCCGAAGTCTGCGGGGCCAACAATCCGTCCAGGGTGATGTGGGCCTGGTTGACCGCGCTCTGGGCCGTCAGCATGGCCTGTTGGCTCGAGGCCAACTGGATCTGTGCGCTGACGAGGTCCATGCGGGGGCCCGCCCCGGCGTCGTACCGTTTCTTGGACTTCTCGTAGATGTCGTTGGCCAGGTCCAGCGTCTCCTTGGCCAGCGTGCGGTTCTCCTGCGCCACCAGGAGCCCGTAGAAGGCGTCCTTCACGTTCTGCACCAGCGTAGCCCGGGTTTCCACCACGTTGGCTTCGGCGGCCTCCCAGGCGCGTTGGGCCACCCGGGCCTGCCACGCCTGGTTGTTGATGGGCCCGAACTCCTGTTGCAACTGCACGTTGACGTCGTAGGACAGGCCGTTGGTGGTGACGATGGTGTTGGAGCCCGTCAGGGCCCCGATGGTCAGCGTCAAAGGTGGGATGTGCTGGGCCGAGAGGTAGGATTCCCAGGCCTCTTTGGACTGGAACTGGGCAGCGCGCAAGGTCGGGCTATTGGTTTCGGCCGCCTGCAGGGCCTGTGGCAGCGTCATGGGCGAGGCCGGAGGGGGGGTGGGTGCTGATGCGGGTGTCGGCGCTTCCCCCCATGCCAGGCGGGAGGTAGCGATCCATATGCACGCCAACCCCGTCAAGAGCGAAGAACGGGGCATGTTGAACTCCGATGAATCGATATGAAAGGCTATCGCTCAGCGGAAGTCAGGCGGCCCCCGGCCATCGTGTCGGAAGCACAACACCCGCGCTTGATCGCGCATAGGTATGGGCACGAGGGCGTAGCCCTTCGTACTGGGCCCCCCCACGGCCAGGCACACCAGCGCCACCGCCACGAAGGCGTGCAGCAGGACGCACGTGGTGCAGTGTCCGGCATCAGGTCGATCCAGGTGGCTGGCAACGTGCAACACACCCGTGGAGATCATCCACAGGAGCGCAAACAAAACGATCCATGCCCAGCGCCTGGTCACCACCCGCCTGTTTCACACCCGTGCAAGCGTCTCCTGCAGTCGGGCCATAAAGAACTCATTATCCACCAGGCTATTGTAGAGTGGGACCGGTGCCACCCGCACGACGTCGGGCGATCGATAGTCGGTCACGATGCCCTGGTGCATCAGCTCGTCGCACACCCTGCGAGCCTGCTCTCCCAGGCGAAGCGACAACTGGCAGCCTCGCTCGGGCGGGGTGATGACGTCGACACCTGCCCGTCGCAATGCCCGGTCAAGCTGCCCGGTCAACTGGACCGACTTGTCTCGCAGGGCGGCCATGCCCGCCTCACGGAACATGCGCAGCGAAGGTGCCAGGGCCGCCATGGCCAGGACCGGAGCGTTGCTCAATTGCCACCCGGCAGCCCCCGCCTGTGGCACGAACGTGTCCGGCATGGTAAAGCGGGTGCGGGGATCGTTCCCCCACCATCCCGCGAAGCGGGGTCGTGCGTCCTGGCTGTGCCGCTCGTGCACAAAACAGCCGCCCACGCCGCCCGGGCCACCGTTCAGGTACTTGTAGCTGCACCACACGGCGAAGTCGACCCCCCAATCGTGCAGCTTCAGCTCCAGGTTGCCCGCCGCATGGGCGAGGTCGAACCCGGCCAGTGCCCCCACCTGGTGGGCCCAGCCCGTCATCGCTTGTATCGGAAAGGCCTGGCCGGTATAGTAGTGGACGCCGGCGAACAGCACCAGCGCCAGCCGATCGCCGAGACGCAGGATTTCCCCTCGGATGTCGGTTTCCCGAAGACAGGTTTCACCGGGTCTCGGCGCCAACTCCACGACGGCGTCTGCCAGGCCCCGAGCCTGCAAATGGCTCTGCACTGCGTATCGGTCGGAGGGGAACGCCCCCGATTCCATCAAGATCAGCCGCCGTTCGCCTTGCGGTCGATAAAACGACGTCAGCATGAGATGCAGGTTGACGGTCAGGGCATTCATGAGGACGGTTTCGGATGGCGTCGCCCCGACCACCGCCGCCATGTCTTCCTGCAGGAACTCGTGGTAGTCGTACCACGGGCGCCTGGCTTTGAAATGCCCTTCGACCCCCCAGCGATCCCAGTCGTCCAACTCCTCCAGCACGGCCTCCCGCACGCCTGCCGGCTGGAGTCCGAGGGAGTTGCCGCAGAAGTACACTTCGACCCTTTCCGGCTTGTGGAACCGGCTGCTGAAGTCACGCATGGATGCGATACAAGAGAGGGCGCGATGGGGCCGCATCCAGCATGAAGGGTGCGGCCTGGAGATTCAAAAGATAGGGCCCATCGGGAATATTCGATGGAACGTAGGCCAGTTCCGTGATGGTCGCGTCAGCCCGGCCGGCGAAAAAGGCTCGATGGGCCGCCAGCCGTCCTCCATCCGACTCGGGGTCCGCGGAGGGGACGTCCAGGATCAGATGTCGGATACCCGCGGCGGCCCAGGCCGCGGCGGCCGTCTCCGAGACGAACGGCGGGCCAGCCCCGGAGGTCACAGCCCACTGCTTTTCGGTGGCATTCGGCAAGGTCCGCACCACCAGCGCAGGGGTGTCGACGGGGGGCGCTTCGATACGACCATCGCAGGGAGTGACGGTCAACAGCGTTGCCCACATCAAGCTATCGTGCAGGGCCTCCCGCAAGAGCGGGGCCGCTGCATCGATATGCGCCAGGCACTCCGTATGCGTTCCGTTGCCGTGGGGGACCATGGTGATCACGTCGCACCGACAACTCCCCCCCTGGCGAACGTCTCCCACAAACTCCCCGACCCGCACGGGCTCTGCTTTGGCGCGGGGCAGGTGGAACGCCTCCGGCTGCGGTCCGTCGAACCACAGAGGCCGGGAAATGTCGATGGGATGCTCGATGTCGACCCGTAAGCCGTCGACCCGGATCTCCAAGCCTCAGGCCACCGCCTGCGTCATGCGTCGGAGGCTCTCGTTGAGGCCCAGGAACGACAATGCCGCACCTCCCAGAAGCCAGTCCTGCGTGGCCCGGTCCAAGGCCATCTTCTCGATTAACGCACCGGGGCACGCCTCGCCGAGCGGAAAGGGGTAGTCGCTGCCCAGGGCCACGCGCTCTCGTCCGAAGACCTCGATCAAGTAGCGAAGCGCTTTCACATCATGCACCAGCGAGTCGACGTACACCTTCGACATGTAGGTACTGGGAGGATTCGATATGTGGGTCGCGCACAGGTCCGGCCGCGACACGAAGCCTCGGTCCATGCGCCCCAGCGTGTAGGGAAAGGCGCCGCCGCCGTGGGCAAAG
>DASYBA010000939.1:0-3418 GCA_036501005.1 Candidatus Xenobia bacterium
GAGCGATGTCGCTTTGAGGGGCCCCAGGGGGCGCATCCTGGGCGTAGGCGGCGGCATCGATGTGAGCGGCGTCCTGGACGTCGGGCGGTGGAGCCTCGGTCTCGACCGGGCGCCGGCTGGTCTGGCCAGTGGCCTTCTTCGTCTGCCCTGCGGCCGCTGCCTGTTGTACCGTCATGTAAGTCTCCTTAACCTGCTGTCTGCCCAGTCTAGCAACAGGTTGTGAAGACTCCACGGTGGTGATGTTAACGCCGTGCTGCGGTTTCACCACGTGGTATCGAACTTGATGCGGGAAGAGGGACTTGAACCCTCACGGTTTTCACCATACGCCCCTCAAACGTACGCGTCTGCCAATTCCGCCATCCCCGCGGACCGCTGGCAGCAATGAAAGGGGGGGGCTGCCAGGGTGGCGCTATTATACCAGAGCCCCCCGGATTGTCAAACCGTAGCGGCCATCAGCGGGTCAACAGCCGGAAGCCGTCCGGCGCGCCCAGGCCGTTCACCGCCATGAAGCTGAGCTGCACCCGACCCGGGTCGATGCCCAGGGCATGGGCCAGCGCCACCGCTTGATCCTGCGGCGGCACGATGGCCTCGCCGGGTCCCGCCTCGAAGCCCCGCACGATATTGTCCGCAAACTGCTTGACGGCCGACTCGTCCGCGGCCAGACGAGCGAAGAATTCGCTGGGATTGGTCTTCATCTGGACCAGCGCGGGATGATCCGGCGGCAGACCCATGCTGCGTAGGAATCCCTCTAGCATGGCGGGCGGCACGAAACGGAGCTGCTGAGCGGCCTGCTGCAGCATGCCTTGGACCATCTCTGGCGTCATCTGGGGCATGCGCCCCTGCAACTGTTGTCGCATGGCATCGACGTGCTCGGCCGTCAGACCGCTGCCCGGTGGGGGCCCCCCGTGCAGGAGCGCCTCCAGCCCTTCCTGCGCCACGCCCGGCTGGACATACCCCATGAGACGATGAGCCCGCCCCCGAAATTGGGCCCGCTCTTCGACCGACAGCGACAGCGCGTCGGGTCGTGAGGCGTAGGCGTCTACCAGCTCGCCCCGATCGGCCAGCACGTAGACGAGCGGGCTGCCCGGCGACACGAAAAGGCCCAGTGCGGGCACCTCGAGCTGCTGGGAGGCCGACAACGCCATTCTTTGCATCTCGTCCGGATCCGGTCGATCCAGGTACGCATCGTAGAGGCTGATCCACCCCCGCTCGGGTTGGGAGAGCCACGCCTGGCCTCGCACCAGCGGGGCCAGTTGGCGGCTGGCCCGCTCGACGTCTTCGGTACGCACATGGTAGCTAGAAAACATGGGCACTCAGGTTCACGACGACGACGCCAGCTCCCTGCGTGTAAAGGGTTTCGTGAGCGGGCCACGAACCCGCCACCCGATACTGAACCTGGGAGGCGCTTGCCGTCGCCTTCCCATCACTATGGAACCTCGGATTTTCACCCGTTCGAAACACAACATTTCCCGCAAGAATATCGATCCTGATGCGCTCAAGGTGCTGTACCGCCTGTACCGGGCCGGTCACACCGCCTATCTGGTCGGCGGCGGCGTACGAGACCTGTTGCTGGCGCGCAAGCCCAAGGACTTCGATATCGGCACCTCGGCGCGTCCCTCGCAAGTGCGCAAACTGTTCCGCAACTGCTGGATCATCGGCAAGCGCTTCCGGCTGGCCCACATCCACTTCCAGGGCGCCAAGGTGGTGGAGGTGTCGACCTTCCGCAGCGAGCCCGAGCGAGACGAGAACGGGCCTCAAGATGAACTGCTGGTAAAACACGACAATACCTTTGGCAGTCCGGAGGAGGACGCTCGACGGCGAGACTTCACCATCAACGGCTTGTTCTACGACATCTCCACCTTCTCGATTATCGACTACGTGGGCGGCATGGAAGATGTCGAATCTCGCGTCATCCGCACCATTGGCGACCCCGACATCCGGTTCCGGGAAGACCCGGTGCGCATGATCCGGGCCATCAAATTTGCCGCCCGGCTCGACTTCGATATCGAATCTGACACCTGGGAAGCACTCATCCGACATCGGCATGAAATCGTCAAGAGCCCGCCCAGCCGAGTCATCGAGGAGATCTCTCGCCTGTTGGAAGGCGGGGCTGCCCGTCGGTCGTTCGAGCTGTTGGCCGAGACCGGGTTCCTGCCCATCCTGCTGCCGACCCTGAGCGCCTACCTGCACCCCGACAGCGAAGTGTGGCGGCGCTCCCTGGGCCAGCTTGAAGAGCGGGTTCGGCGCCGTTGGGAGGCCAGCCAGCAAGCCGAAGACGGCGAAGCGCCCCCAGACAGCGAGCCGATCGAAGAAGACCCCTGGGTGGTCGAGCCGGAGTGGTCGCCTTGGCGGGACGAAGATCCGCTGTGGGTCATGCTGGGGGCAGCCGACAAACTTTTCCCGCGCAGCCGCGCAGCTCTGTATGCGGCCGTCGTGCATCCGCTCATCGAGTCTTCGCGCCCGGTCGTGAAATTGCCCGACGTGGAGCGCATTTCGCAGGAACTGCTGGCCGGGCGCTTTGGCAGCGTGATCACCCGCAAGGACCGAGAGCACATTGCCCAGATTCTGCAATCCCACCGACGCCTGTTGAAGAAGCGGCGCAAAGGGCCGGTCGGAGGGATCCTGCGCAAGCCGTACTTCGCCGACGCCCTGCAGTTCATGGAGATTGCCACCGAGGCCACCGGCGAGGGGGAGGCTGAAGTTCGCTGGTGGCGCGAGCGCCTGGAGGCGTTGCACGTGGCTGAGCATCCTCGCCCCTCGTGGGAAGAGGATGAGCGCCTTGACTCCATGGAGTACCGCTTCTTTGCGGCCGGTCCGCTGGACGAGGATGAGGCGGCGCTGGTTGAACCCGAGATGCCCGAGGAGGATTCGCTGGCGCTGCCTGCCCGGCTGCTGAGGGTGGAGCCTCCCCCGGAGATATCGCCGAGCAGGGCGAGCGCGGCGGTGCGACCGGCCCGCCGTCGCGTCCGATCTTTTCGCCCCGGGCAACGTCCGCCCTGGG
Source organism: Candidatus Xenobia bacterium (assembly GCA_036501005.1). Taxonomy (GTDB): domain Bacteria; phylum Vulcanimicrobiota; class Xenobia; order RGZZ01; family DASYBA01; genus DASYBA01. Next base: position 3,002 of record DASYBA010000939.1, read on the forward strand.
CCCATCTACCCTGAAACGGGGGTTCCTGGTCATGCGTCGACTGGTTCTGGCCATCGTCTTGCTCCTCACCATGGGGTGTTGGGCTGAAGACAGCATCAACGTCCCGCCTTACAGCTTGTCCATCCTCAACGTCGTGGTGCGGCCCAACGAGACCCACCTCAACGTGGCCAAGGGCTTGTATCTCAAGGGAGGGTATGTGCTGACCGCCTTCCACGTGTGGGAGAAAGGGGCCGACAGCATGCGCTGGCTATCGACCTCGGAAATGCCCATGTGGCGATCGCAGGGTATCGTCGACGACAAGCCCATGGACTTCTCGCTGTTGAAAAGTACCGACGCCCCGCCGGGTCGATTCACCGAGTACTTCGGGGGCTTTGGTTCGACCGATCTCTCGGCGGGCGACGGGGTCTACTATTTTGT
>DASYBA010000940.1:0-4912 GCA_036501005.1 Candidatus Xenobia bacterium
CGTCGTGTTCAATACGTGCTGCGTGCGGGAGAATGCCGACGTCAAGGTGTACGGGCGCCTGGGCGAACTGAAGGAACATCGGAAAAAGAACCCCAAGGGCATGGTAGTGGTCGCCGGCTGCCTGGCGCAGAAAGACGCGGAGTCGCTCCGCCAGCGCTTTCCGCAGGTCGACATCGTGCTGGGCACCCACAACCTGAAGACACTGCCCGACGCGGTGGAGAACGTGGCGGCGACCGGTCGTCCGGAGCTGCGTCTCAAGTGGGGGGGCGCGGACCTCGAGCTGTCGGCCAGTCGGCGCGGGCTCATCACCGCCAGCGTGCCCGTCAGCATGGGCTGTGATGAGTTTTGTACCTTCTGCATCGTGCCCTTCGTGCGGGGGAGACTGAAGAGCCGCCCCCTCGAGAACATCGTCAAGGAAGCCGAGCATCTGGTCAAACGCGGCTACCGGGAGATCATGCTGCTCGGCCAGAACGTGAACACTTACGGATTCGATCTCTCGCCTCGGGTGGACTTTGGCGATCTGCTGTACGCCTTGGGGGGAGTCCAGGGGCTGCAGCGTATCCGCTTCACGTCGCCGCACCCAAAGGACTTCTCGGTCAAGGTGCTCGAAGCCGTGCGCGACGTGCCGAGCGTGGTGGAGCACATCCACCTGCCCCTGCAATCCGGCGACGACGAGGTGTTGCGCCGCATGCGCCGCCCGTATAACCGGAGCGAATACTTCGACCTCTTGACCCGCATTCGAGAGATGATTCCCGACATCTCGGTCACCACCGACGTCATTGTCGGTTTTCCCACCGAGACGGAGGAGCAGTTCGAGAACACGCTCGAGCTGGTGCGGCGAGCCCGCTTCGACAACGCCTACATGTTTGCGTACTCGGCCCGCCAGGGCACGGCCGCCGCCAAACTGCCCGACGAAGTGGGCGAAGAAGCACGCTATCAGCGCCTCTACAAGCTGATCCAGACGCAGAACGCCATCACCCAGGAAAAGCACGACCAGCAGGTCGGCCGTTCGATAGAGGTGATGGTCGAAGGGCCCAGCAAGAAGGACCCTTCCCGCCTGACCGGACGGGCCCGTAGCAACAAGCTGGCGCACTTTGTCGGCTCGCCCGACCTGATCGGATCGCTGGTGCACGTGCGCCTGACCGAAGCGTACCTGTTTGGCTTCCAGGGCGAGCTGGTGGGAGAACTGGCTGCCGCAGGATAAGCCCAGGCGGTGTGCAAGAAGCGGGGCCGCGACTCTGTTCGGAGGTGAGCCCGCATGGGCCGCAAGCTCTTTCCGCTCTTGATCCTGACGCTGCTGATGGTGGGCCGCGTCCTGGCCGATGACAATCCGTGGACGCCGCTCCTGCACACCAAGGAGATCGAGAAACACGTCCTCGTCATTCATTCGAGCAACATGGAAGAGATCGACAAACTGGCCAAGGATCCTCAGCAATGGAAGATCTGCGACGTGCAGTTCGAGCCTGACAAGCTGAGCCCCGCAATCGCCACCACACTCCTGGCCTGGGTGCAACAGGGCGGCTCGCTGTGGTTTCAAGACTCCCGCATGGCCGACAAGTTCGGCATGCAGGCCGACCCCATCGCCAAGGCAGAGATTTTCAACTCCGGGACTGACGATGGCAGGTACAACACGCACTCCAAGCTCAAGGGGCTGGCGGCGGAGGCGTTTGCCATGGACAACAACGACCCGCTGCTGACGGACGTCAACGCGGTCGGAGCTTTTCTCATTCCACTGGGCAATGATCAGTACCCTGGGGTCAAGGCCGGAGGCGACGTGATCGGCCTCTTGCGGGCCGCCCCCAACCCCGAAGCCGCCGATGCCGACAAGATGATTGCCGCCTACCGGCACGTCGGCAGCGGAACGGTGGTCTTCAAGCCGCTGGTCTGGATCGACAGCCTGGCGTCCGACCGGTTTCAGACCAACCTGCGGGAGTGGGTCTGCGGCTATCCGATTCCCAACCTCGGCGACATCGGGGGCGGGAGCGGCACCATGAGCGGATTGACGCCCCATGGAACCTCGTCTCCCACGGTCACGGCCGACCAGGTCACTCTCGATACCGGCAAGGTCCTGGAGGGGCAGGTTGAGAACCGCACCTTCCGCTGCATCGGTGGGGCGGCCAACAATGGGGGCCTGGATCGGGCCAAGCTCCAGAGCATCGAGCTGGGCGGCGCAGATGACGTCGTCCACCTCAAATCGGGCGAGAGCCTGCACGGCATCGTCGACTTCGGCGATGAAGACCTGAACATCAAGCTGACCGACGGCTCCACTCGTCACCTGCGCAAGGACGAGGTCAAGCGTATCGAATTCGGCGGCGCGGAGAACGTCCATGGCTAATCCCGCCCCCGGCATCGCGCTGGAGGCGTTGACGCCGCGCCGCATCGTCGAAGAGCTGGACCGATACATCATCGGCCAGCACGCCGCCAAGCGGGCGGTGGCCGTGGCCATGCGGAACCGCTATCGGCGGGAGCGGCTGCCGGATGCGCTCCGCGATGAGGTCATTCCCAAGAACATCCTCATGATCGGGCCGACCGGCGTCGGCAAGACCGAGATCGCCCGCCGTCTCGCCAAGCTGGTCGACGCCCCGTTCGTCAAGGTGGAAGCCACCAAGTACACCGAGGTCGGCTATGTCGGTCGTGATGTCGAATCGATGATTCGCGACCTGGTGGAAGCCGCCATCCGACTGGTCAGTGCCCGCCGCATGGAAGCCGTCAAGGAGCGGGCCGACGAAATGGCCGGGGAGCGCCTGGTGGCCCTCCTGCGCCCCAGGAGCCGCAAAGAGAATGCAGTGTCGCCGTTCTCCATGTTGTTCGGGGGGGGCGCCCAACCCACCCCGGAACCTCCTGCGGAAGAGTCTGAGAACAAGGGCGAGCGAGAAGAGCTGAAGGCCCGCCTCCTGCGAGGAGAGATGGACGATCAGACGGTGGAGATCGAAGTCGAGGAATCGGTTTCGCCCGTCGTCGAGGTCTTTTCCGGGACGGGGATGGAAGAGATGGGGGTCAACGTCCAGGATCTCCTGGGCAACCTTCTGCCGAAGAAGAAGAAGAAGCGATCCGTCCGTATCGGAGAAGCGCGCAAGCTTCTCGCCCAGGAAGAGGCCCGCAAGCTGATCGATCAAGACGAGGTGAAGCGCGAGGCGATTTACAAGGCCGAACAGACGGGCATCGTCTTTATCGACGAGCTGGACAAGATTGCCGGACGGGAGAAGGGGTCTGGACCCGACGTCTCACGAGAGGGCGTGCAGCGAGACATCCTGCCCATCGTCGAGGGGTCGACCGTCAACACCAAGCACGGCCCGGTGCGTACCGACCACATCCTCTTCATGGCGGCTGGGGCGTTTCACGTGGCAAAACCATCGGACCTCATTCCAGAGCTGCAGGGGCGCTTTCCCATCCGAGTCGAGCTGACCAGTCTGAGCCAGGACGACTTCAAGCGCATCCTGACGGAACCTCGCAACGCGGTCGTCACGCAATATATCGAACTCCTGGCCACCGAGGGCGTGCACGTCGAGTTCACCCCGGAGGGTGTCGAGGAGATTGCCCGGCTGGCGCAGCAGGTCAACGATCATACGGAGAACATCGGCGCTCGCCGCCTGCACACCATCATGGAAAAGGTGCTGGAGGAGGTGGCTTTCGAGGCGCCCGACACGCAGCCCAACGTCAAGGTCGACGCGGCTTACGTGCGCAGCCGTCTGGAAGACATCGTCAAAAACGAGGACCTGAGCCGCTTCATTCTGTAACGTCTTGGACCGGCGGTTGCAATGTGGCTTTGGCAGGCAGTCTCGGGAACAAGTCTGCGAGGGAAATCTCTAGACCAGGTAGATAGGCATCTCGTAGCGCTGCGGGGGGCTTCACAGCATCAGGCGCCAGTCCTGGGCCGTAAACGGTCACTTGGCGACCGGGCGGATCCACGACCCATACGACCTTGACCCCTGCCCCAAGGTACACCATGACCTTGTCGTGGACCTCTCTGAAGCGATCGTCAGGCGAGAGCACTTCCACAGCCAGGTCAGGACTCAGGGCGATGGCACCGTGGGGAGGACTGGGAAGGCGCTCCATGCGCCACCAAGCGACGTCTGGAAGGACAACATGGCTGTCCCCGGCAGCCTCCAGGATACAGCGCTGCTCGGTCATGACCCAGCCCCGGGTGCCCGACCACTGGTCCAATCGACTAGCCAGGCTGGCCTGCAGAAAGCTGTGGGCAAAATTACCCATGGTCTTCTGTCGCACCTCGCCGTGGATGAATTCCCGGTAGGGTTTCTCCTCCGGCCACTGCAGAAACTCCTCAAGAGTAGGATGGCGGCTCAGCGTCATGGGTCTACTTCTTCGACGCTATTCGGCCAGATACTCCAGCTTCAAGCAAGACCAGACTGTCTGCAGGGTGCCGTCGGCCCGGCGCACCTGCAGGCCGCCCTGGTCGTCCAAGGCCTCGGCGACCCCCTGCGCGCTGCCGCCTTCCCACGTCACCCGCACCGAGCGGCCCAGCGTTTCGCAGCAGGAGCGAATGTCGCGGATGGTGCCGGGGGTCTCCAAGCGCTCGAGAATGGCGACGAGGAGGTCCCCCCGGATATCCTCCCTGCTGACCCCCGTCGCGATATGGCGGAGCTCCTCCTCCGATTCCGACGGATCCACCGCCGCGTTGACGCCAATGCCGGCCACCACGAACCCCTGCCGGCTTTCCAACAGCACACCCCCTGCCTTGCGGCCGGCCAACATGACGTCGTTGGGCCATTTGAGCCGCGCCGGGCGACCGCTGACCGCTTCCACCGCCTGGCAAACGGCCAGGCCAAACTGTAAAGACAGCAGAGGCCTGGCCTCGGAGCGCAGTACGACAGACAGCCATAGGCCGCCCTCCAGCGAGACCCAACTCCGGCCGAGACGGCCTCGTCCAGCGGTCTGCCGTTCAGCCACCACG
>DASYBA010000941.1:0-12814 GCA_036501005.1 Candidatus Xenobia bacterium
TGAGCCTTGTGAGCGTCCGAGGAAGACAGCCAAACAGAGAGGAGAGAACGAACCTTCCCTGCTTGATCGGTGGAAAGACCGCAGCTCGTGGTGAGTGACTGGACTCGTTCGTTGAGGCGGTCGGCTGCACTTCCGCCTTCAACCGTATTGGCTGGCACGGGCGAAAGGTATCCGCCACTTGCTCCTTGGCCATTGGCAACACAGGCTTGTGCCAACAGAATCAGGCTCAATGCATGCTTGACTGTTCGGTGAAAACGAAGGTCCATTCGCAGTTTAAGAACCCCCTCAAACGTTGTGAGCATGCACTGGAAGGGAAGTCCCGCCCGTCCGCGACTACGGATCGGTGTGCGACTGCCAGGGAATGCTAACTGTTACACCGCAGGGCAACCTGCAGCAATCTAGCTCACGAGCTAGCTTGCTTAGGTTATCATACATGATTTTAGATGTCAACAGTGACATCACTAAGAAAGACCCCTTCGCCGGCATACTAGCGCCTCGTTACGGTGGCTGGACCCATATCGTTGTAAACGATCGGCTGTTGATGAAAAATGAATGCCAGAGCTATTTCAGCGAACCGCCGCATTCATGCAGTCGGCGAGGAGTGAGCAGCCCGAAATGCGACTGGCAGACCCTAGAGTCGACGCATCACGGAAATGACCCGCGCGTTGATGCGAAACGAGGCCGAGTACTCCTGGTCTGCGTAGGCTGGGTTGTCCGCTACCAGAACACGCTTGCCATGTTTTGTCCGTAGTCTTTTGACGGTTCCTTCGCCCCCAGAGAACGCTATCACGATCTGGCCATTTTGGGCTTCATTTTGTGCACGGCACACGAGCAAATCGTTGTCACGGATGGTTGGTTCCATGCTGTTACCCCGCGCCCTGACGATGAAGCAGCCTTCCCGCTTGCCGACCAGTTCGTCAGGGATTGGGATCCAGGCTTCGAAGTCCTGATCCTGAAAGGCAGGTGGACCGGCGGGGATCCGGCCCAGCAGTGGAAGTAAGCTTGTGGGTTTCTCGCCCTGGAGAGCCGTGTTGCGTCGAGCGGGAGGGCCGAGAACATTGTACAGCGCCTCGGATACGATTTTGCCAACCTCATCTCGTATGGCTTGCAGGACGTTTTGTCGCACTTCATGGGATTCCCGGTCGTCCTGCGGGATACCGGGACCGAAAGTCTCAACCTCTTGATCGAGCGCTGTGTCGCTATATAAGTTGCTGAGACTTACTCCGAGCGCACCAGACAGCTTTTCGAGGGTCTCCTGGGTAGGCTTGTGACGACCGTTTTCCGTGCGAGACAGAGTCGCCACGCCGATGCGCGCCTGCCGGGCCAAGCCACCCTGGCTATAGCCCTTTGCTTCCCGCAGACGGCGAATACGCTGACCCAAAAGGCGGCTGTTCACAAGCGGGGTCTTGCTCGTAGCCGGGAGAGGCCCTCTAATCAGCCGTGATTAACTGATGTCATAAATGATGTGTCATCGTTGTCGTCTCAGACCGGCCCAAAGCGGTGGTGCAGCCATGATCAGCCCGCCGGTACGAATGTAGGGGAGACCGCCATCTCCGGCGATGGCTAGGTGACCATGCCAGCTATGCGGTCAGGGTTCCGTTGTGAGCTCCAACACAGCTTGTTGACCGGAACTGGCTTCAGGGGTGGGATTTTCTTGTCCCGGCCCGACCTCGATATTCAATGACTCGGCCTGGCAAAAAGCGGAGCGAGCGAGCTGAATCCCCGCTCCCACCGCCGCCGTTTTGTCACGTCGTTCACCGCTAGGAAGCGAGCCAGACGGCCGCTCCCGCAGGTGCGGGCGGTTCCCCCGAGAAATCCGCTGGCATGGCTTATCTTGTCATCGTGACCGGCGCCAGCCAGGGCATCGGGGCGGCCATTGCCCGACGCCTGGCCGCCGACGGCTGGTGGGTCTGTGTCAACTATCTGCACTCGAAGGATCTGGCGCAGCATGTCGTACGCGGCATCCAGGATCACGGAGGTCACGCGGTGGCTCTCCCGGGGGACGTTTCGATAGAAGTCGACGTCGTCCGGCTGTTCGACCAGGCGCAGGCGTTTGCAGGGGAGCCTCCCTCCGTCGTCAACAACGCGGGGATCACCGGGGGCTTCAACCGGCTGCAGGATAACAGCGTGGAGACCCTGCGGCGAGTGGTGGACGTCAACCTCATGGGCACCATGCTCTGTGCCCGGGAAGCCATCCGACGCCATGGTCGCCATATCGTCAACATCTCGTCGATGGCGGCGGTCACCGGCAGCGCCTTCGATTACGTCCACTATGCGGCCACCAAGGCGGCTGTCGAGACTTTGACTATCGGACTGGCCCGCGAAGTCGCCGAGCTGGGGATTCGAGTCAATGCGGTGGCGCCCGGTGTCGTTCAAACCGACATCCACGCCCGAGCCGGGCAACCCGACCGCCCCCAACGTCTGGCCGAGCGCGTTCCGCTGCGCCGGCCCGGCACGCCCGACGAGGTGGCGGCCGCGGTCGCATGGCTCATGTCGCCCGAGGCCTCGTATTGCACGGGCACTGTCCTCCGAGTGTCGGGCGGTTGGTAGCAGGGAGGCTGGCGGGGCGGTCCGAAGATGCTGGGGATTCTTTCAAGGTGGGTGCCCGACCGTTCGTCCCCTTCGTCTAGGTCTTCCCAAAGGGCGCATGCAGGCCGGCCTGACCGGTCTGATGGCCGACGCCGGCATTCGAGTGCAGGTCGGCGAGCGGGGCTACCGCCCGTCCATTTCCCTGCCCGGCTACGAGGTCAAGCTGCTCAAGCCGCAGAACATCATCGAGATGCTGCACCAGGGCACCCGCGACATCGGGTTTGCCGGTGCCGACTGGGTCGCTGAACTGAAGGCCGACGTCGAGGAGGTGCTCGATACGGGGCTGGACCCCGTCACCATGGTGGCCGCCGCCCCCCTCAGCATCCTGGAGGACGGACAACTGCCCCGTCGCCACCTGGTCATCGCTTCCGAGTACCAGCGCCTCACCACGCAGTGGATGCAAGACAGTGGTCTGGACGCCGATTTCGTGCGCTCCTACGGGGCGACCGAGGTATTCCCGCCGGAGGACGCCGACTGCATAGTCGATATTGCCGCCACCGGGGCCACCCTGGAGGCCAACAGCCTGGCCATCGTGCACCGCCTCATGAAGTCTTCCACTCGGCTGTACGTGCACAAAGGGGTCATGCAGGATGCCGCCCGCCGGGACATGGTCGAGACCTTCGTGATGCTGCTCCGCTCCGTGTTGGAAGCGCGCGGCCGGGTCATGGTCGAAATCAACGTCGGCCCGGATGCCTTGGAAACCCTGGTCAAAGTGCTGCCGTGCATGCGCGAGCCCACCGTATCGCCCTTGCACGGTCAGGCGGGGTTCGCCGTCAAGGTGGCGGTGCCCCGGTCGGATCTGCCGCACCTCATTCCCATCGTGAAGCGGCATGGGGGCACCGACATCGTGGTGACGGCGCTCGCCCAGATCATTCCATGATCGACGACAAGCCTTACCAGGTTCCGTCACTGCAAGCGCCTATCGAACTGCACCTGGAGGGGAACGAAGCCTCGCTGCCGCCCCCAACCCTGCCTCTCGCCCCCGACCACGTACGACGCTATCAGACGCCGGCCGCCCTCGAGGCTCTCCTCGCCGAGCAGCTCCACCTGCCCGCCGCCCGCGTCCTGGTCACGGCCGGCGGCGACGACGGACTGGATCGGGTCTTCCGCGCCCTGCTCCAACCCGATCAAACGGTCGTCCTGACGGCCCCCACGTTCGACATGATCGAGCGTTTCGCCCGCCTCGCTCGGGGGCGTCTCGTGCGGGTGCCGTGGCTGACCGGAGCGTTTCCCACCACAGAGTTCCTCGCCCACGTGACGGCCGATACCGGCGTCATGGTGGTCGTCACGCCGAACAACCCGACCGGCCTGGCCGTTCCCCTGGAGGTCCTGGGTCGACTGTCCGAAGCCGCTCCCCACGCCACCTTGTTGGTCGACATGGCGTACTCCGAATTTGCGGCCGAGGATCCGACCGATCTCGTCACGTCACTGCCCAACAGCGTGATGATCCGAACGTTGTCGAAAGCCTGGGGCTTTGCCGGCCTGCGAGTCGGCTACGCCGTCGCGGACGTGTCTCGCATTGCCGCCATGCGCATCGCCGGGCCGCCCTACCCTTGTGCCGGGCCCTCCCTCGCCATGGCGGCTTATCGAATCACCTACCAACGTCCCGAAGTTGATGCCTTTATCACCCAGGTGACCCACGAACGCCATGCCCTCATCGCCCTCCTCAAAGACCTCGGCGCCGAGCCGTGGGCATCGGAGGCCAATTTCGTCCTCGCCCGCTTCCCTCACGCCGACTGGGTCTGGCGGGGGCTCGCCGGGCTGGGCATCGCGGTGCGGGCGTTCCCCACCCATCCGATTCTGTCCGACACCCTCCGCATGACGTGTCCGGGCGAACCCGCCTGGTTCAAGCGTCTCACCGATGGACTCCAGTCGGTCCTCCGCCCCCAGGCCATCCTGTTCGACATGGATGGCGTGCTGGCCGACGTCTCCGACTCCTATCGAAAAGCGATCATCGAGACAGCCGCCCACTATAAGGTGACCCTCACGCACGCCGACGTGTCGGCCGCCAAAGCAGGGGGCTCCGCCAACAACGACTGGGATCTCACCTGGCGCCTCCTCGCCGAGCGCGGCGCCACCGCCACCTTGCCGGAGGTCACCGAGCGGTTCGAAGGCCTCTACCAGGGCGGCCTGTGGACCAACGAGCGACTCCTCGTCGAGAAGCAGTTCTTGCACGACCTGGCCCGCCGCTATCCGGTCGCCATCGTGACCGGCCGCCCTCGAGCCGACGCGGTGAGATTCCTCGGTCAACACGGCTTGTCGGACGTGTTCCAGCACCTCGTCTGCATGGAAGACGCGGCCCTCAAGCCGGACCCTGCTCCCGTGAGAAAGGCCCTGGAAGTTCTCAACGTCTCGCGAGCGTGGATGGTCGGCGACACCCCGGACGACGTCACCGCCGCCCGCCGGGCGGGGGTGGTGCCTATCGGTATTCCTTCGCCCACCGACAACCCTGCGGAGCTCACCGAAGCCCTCCATCGGGCCGGCGCGGCGGTAGTCTTGCAGCGTCTCTCTGACCTGGAGCGCTACTGGTGAGACAAGCCGAGGTCCGGCGCCGCACCAGCGAAACCGACATCAGCGTGCGAGTCGACCTGGACGGCGAGGGTCAATCGCACATCGAGACGGGCATCGGGTTCCTCGATCACATGCTGACCGCCCTCTCCAAGCATAGTCGTATCGATATCACCCTGACGTGCCAAGGCGATCTGCACATCGACGATCACCACACCGCCGAGGATTGCGCCCTGGCCCTGGGCCAGGCCATCGACCAGGCCCTTCAGGAGCGGCGAGGCATCCACCGTTTCGGTCACGCCTACGCGCCTTTGGACGAAGCCCTGGCCCGAGCCGTCATCGACCTGTCCGGCCGACCCTTCGCACACGTCAAGCTGAAGCTGAAGGGGCCGAAACTCGGCACGCTCTCGACCGAAATGCTGACGCACGTCCTCCAGTCCGTCGCCACCGCGGGCCGACTGACGCTGCATGTCGACGTGCTGCGAGGCGAGAACGACCATCATCGGGCCGAAGCCGCCTTCAAAGCGACCGCCCTGGCCCTCCGCGACGCGGTTCGATACGACGGGTCCAGCGCCGTGCCCAGTACCAAGGGCAGCCTGTGAAAGTCCACGTGGTGCGCACCGGTACCGCCAACCTGGCGTCGGTCATGGCGGCCCTCCGCCGCCTCGACCACGACCCCGTCCTGACCGCCGACCCGATGGCTATCGAACAGACGGATCACCTGGTGCTGCCCGGAGTGGGCGCTTTCGCCGCCGCCATGACCGAACTGAACGCCGCGAACCTCATCGGACCCCTGCAACGTCGCCTGCAAGCCGGCCTGCCCACGCTGTGCATCTGTCTGGGCCTCCAACTCCTCGCCTCCGCCAGCGAGGAAAGCCCGGGCGCCCAGGGTCTGCATCTTTTCCAGGCGACCGTCACCCGCTTTCCCAACACGGTCCGAGTGCCGCAGCTCGGCTGGAACGACGTCGCCCCCGACAAAGGCTGTCGCTTTCTGGTGCCCGGCGCAGCTTACTTTGCCAACTCGTATCGATTGCTGCAGACCCCCGAAGGTTGGCACCCGGCCTGGACCGACCATGCCGGGCCCTTCGTCGCCGCCATGGAGCGGGACCGTCTGCTCGCCTGCCAGTTCCATCCCGAATTGTCCGGCCGCTGGGGCCTCCAATTGGTAGAGCGTTGGCTCGCATGTTGAAAGTGCGCATCATTCCCTGTCTCGACTGCCGCGACGGGCGGGTCGTCAAAGGCATCCGATTCCAGGGGCTGCGGGACGCGGGGCACCCCGGCGAACGGGCGGCGGCCTATGAAGCGCAGGGGGCTGACGAACTCGTGTTGCTCGACGTCTCGGCCACCGTCGAGGGGCGCAAGACCCAGGTCGAGACCGTCCGACAGGTGCGGGAGGCCCTGTCGATACCGCTAACGGTCGGGGGCGGCGTGCATTCTATCGACTCGGCGGGGCGCCTCCTCGACGCGGGCGCCGACAAAGTGTCGGTCAACACCGCCGCGGTGCGAGATCCGAGTCTCATATCGGAAATCGCCACCCGCTTCGGCAGCCAGTGCGCCGTTCTGGCCATCGACGCGGCGGCCGCCGGCGACGGCTGGGAAGTCGTCGTGATGTCCGGCGCCGAGCGCACCGGGAAGAACGTGATCGACTGGGCTCGTGAGGCGGTGCACCGGGGGGCCGGGGAGATCCTCCTGACCTCGTGGGATCGCGACGGCACCCGCTCCGGCTATGACCTCAAGCTTCTCCACGCCATCTCCACGGCCGTGACCGTCCCCGTGATTGCCTCGGGCGGTGCGGCCCATCCCGAGCACCTGCTCGAGGCCATCCGGTCCGGCGCCGACGCGGTGCTGGCGGCCTCCATCTTTCACGACGGAGAATGGACGGTCGAGGCGGTGAAGTCCTGGCTGGGCGAGCAAGGGGTGGAGGTGCGGCGGTGATCATCCCTTCGATAGACCTGCAGGGCGGCCAGACGGTCCAACTGATCGGGGGCAAGGAAAAGGCGCTGGACGCGGGCGATCCGAGGCCCCTGCTGAGACAATTTGGCGTGGTGGGAGAAGTCGCCGTCATCGACCTTGATGCCGCCTTGGGCCAAGGCGATCAAACGGCGCTCATCGAGGAGCTGGTTCGACAGGGACCCTGTCGAGTCGGCGGCGGCATCCGTTCTATCGAAAAGGCGCGCCAATGGCTGGATGCGGGGGCCTGCAAGATCATCCTCGGGACCGCGGCCCGAGCAGAGCTCCTGCAGGAACTGCCCCGCGCCCGCCTCATCGCGGCCCTCGACGCTGACTCGGGCGAGGTGGTGGTGGAAGGTTGGACCAAGAAGACCGGCCTGACCGTCCCCCATCGCATGGCCGAGCTGCGCGAGCTGGTCGGGGGCTTCCTGGTGACGTTCGTCGAGAGAGAGGGCCGACTGGGCGGCATCGATATCGAACAGGTCAAACGGTTGAAGGAGGCCGCCGGCCACGCTCGTCTGACGGTGGCGGGGGGTGTCACGACGGCCCAGGAGGTCGCCGAGCTGGACCGCCTGGGGGTCGACGCCCAGGTGGGCATGGCCCTTTACACGGGACGCCTGACGTTGGCTCAGTGTCTGGCCGCCACGCTCTCATCCGATAGACCCGACGGGCTCTGGCCCACCGTCGTGGTGAACGAGTCCGAGGTGGCTCTGGGCCTGTGCTGGTCCAACGCCGAGAGCCTGCAGGCCGCCATCACCCGTCAGCAGGGCGTGTACCACTCTCGCAAGCGGGGCCTGTGGGTGAAGGGCGAGACTTCCGGGCATACCCAGGAGTTGCTGCGCATCTCGTTGGATTGCGACCGGGACGCGCTGCGCTTCACCGTGCGACAGAGAGGATCGTTTTGCCATACCGGGAGCCACACATGTTGGGGCGAGCCATCCAACTACGGATCGTTGATTCACGCCCTGGCGGCCCGCATGGCGGAGGCGCCGGCCGGGTCCTACACGACTCGGTTGTTGAACGATCCCGATCTCCTGCGCGCCAAGCTGTGCGAGGAGGCGGGTGAACTGGCCGCCGCCGAGACGCCCGACCATGTGGCGGCCGAGGCTGCCGACGTGTTGTACTTCACCGCGGTCGCCATGGTGCGAGCCGGCGTGCAATTGGAGGAGGTCGAACGGGTCCTGGCGCAGAGAGCCCTCAAGGTGACCCGCCGTCCCGGCAACGCAAAGGAGAAGGCGACATGAGTGGTTTCGCCCGACGCACCGTCGAGGAGGTCGTCGCGACCCGGCGGCAGGCGGTCGACGCCCCCACCCTGGCGCAGGCCGCCCCCATCGTCGAAGCCGTCCGCACCTGGGGCCAGGACGCTCTGTTGCAGCATGCCGAGCGGCTCGGCGACATCCAGCCCGGCGATCCGTGGCTCTTGCAACCCGACGTCCTTCAAACGGCCTGGCGGGGCCTGTCGGCCGATATCCAGGGGGTGCTTCGCCGCTCTGCGGATCGGATCCAGGCCTTCGCCGCGGCGCAGCGAGGCTGCCTGCAAGACCTGACCTATCCCGTCCCCGGCGGCACGGCGGGGCACACCGTGGCGGCAGTCGAGCGCGCCGGGTGCTACGCGCCCGGCGGCCGTTATCCGCTGCCCTCGTCCGTGTTGATGACGGCGTGCTGTGCCCGGGCCGCCGGGGTGGGGACGGTCTGGGTGGCCTCTCCGAAGCCCTCGCCCGTCACCCTGGCGGCCGCCTACGTGGCGGGGGTGGATGGCTTCATGGCGCTGGGCGGCGCGCAGGCCATCGCCGCCATGGCGTACGGGGCAGGCCCCGTGCCGCAGTGTGACGTCATCGTTGGACCCGGCAATCGCTGGGTTACCGCCGCCAAGCAACTCGTCTCCGGCCAGGTGGGCATTGACATGCTCGCCGGGCCGTCGGAGCTGGTCGTGTTTGCCGACGCGGGCGCCAACCCCGAGACGGTGGCGGCCGACCTTCTGGCGCAGGCCGAGCACGATCCTGACGCGCTGCCGGTGCTGGTCACGACCGACGCAGCGCTGTGTGACAAGGTCAACGCCGAAGTGGTGCGCCAACTCGAGATCCTGCCCACCCGAGAGGTGGCTGGAGCGGCCGTCCATCACGGTTTCGCGGTGGTGGTGGCCTCGCTCGACGAAGGCATTGAGGTCTGCAACCGCCTGGCCCCCGAACACCTGGAGCTGGCGCTGGCCGATCCGGAGGCGGTGGTGTCCCGCTTGCTCCATTACGGTGGACTGTTCGTCGGCGGGCTGTCGGCGGAGGTGTTCGGCGACTATGCCGCGGGCCCCAACCACGTCCTCCCGACGGGCGGCACCGCCCGCCACACCGGGGGCCTGTCGGTCTTCACGTTTCTGCGGGTGCGCACCTGGCTGCGGCTGAAGGACGCCCGGGCCAGCGCGGCGCTGGCCCAGGATGCCGTGACCCTGGCGCGCCTCGAAGGGTTGGAGGGCCACGCCCGGTCCGCACTGCAGCGGCTGCCCCAGGAAACCGGTCGAGGGGCTGGAAAGTAGGCGACGTGCACAAGACGGTCCTGTTTGTCAAAGCGAACGACGAGGTGGCGGACCATCTGCAGAAGGCCGTGGCGGCGCACGCCTCCACCCTCGCGCAGGCCCACGGATTGCCGAGCATCTTCGTAGTGCTGCGACGGTTTCAGTCCACCTCTCGGCCACAGGAAGTGGCCAGCCAGGCGCTCATGTCGATTGACCCCCTGTACGTTCGCCACCTCAATCCGGCGGCATTCAAGGCGCCCTACGAGGCGATCGGGCTCGAAGAGTCGAAGGCCCAGGCCTTGCTGTGGATGGTGCAGGGCGTGGCGAGCGAGAGTCCCGGCTTCTCTGATGGAGAGGCAGCCCGCATCGTGTTGGACGAGTTCTACAGTTGGGTGGGCACGTCCGTGTCCTCGTTCGTCAACCAGTTGCCGCTCTTCAAGATCGCGGGCATCAAGGACCGCGGCCTGGCCCTGGTAGGGTCGAACCGCATCGCCATGCTCTGGTTCCTGGGAGCGGAATAGCGCGGGGCACCGGGCGCTCCCGTGCCTCCAGCACCGCCGACCCGAGACCTATAAGGTCGGGGTCAATTCATCATCTGGCGTTTGATCGACTCGAATTCGACCAGAAACTCCTCATACCACACGGAGAGGGGCTCGGCATCGGGACCGTCCGCAACGATCTCGACTCGTTCGGGCTCACGATCGCCCATCATCCAATCTCCAGGTTGGGGCGGATGAATCTCATCCTGCCATTCGCGGAAGTTGCCCTGCTCGGTCATCACGATGTACGCCAAGGTGAACGCCTCCTGCCTATGCGACTGCGCTCACACTATAGTCATGAGAGGGCAGGCGCGCAAGAGGGTAATGTCACAAAACTCGAGGAATTTTACAAATATTTTTGCGGCGGGAGGCAGTCAGTCGCTCTGACAGCATACCCTGGCGCCTCGTAAACAGTCGTTGCCTCGGTGTTGCCACGATGTTAACAGGTGGACAGGTCTGAGGCACGAATCGGCGGCGCGGGGGTTTAGGAAGGACAAGCCTTTGTCGGTAAGAGAGCTGGTACAGGCGTTGGCGGCCATTGACATCGGGTCCAATGCCATTCGCATGGTCGTGGCCAACGTCAATCGGGAGGGCGAACTGCAGGTGGCGGCCTCCACGCGGGAGCCGATCCGCCTGGGGCAGGACGTCTTCACCACCGGCAACATTTCCGAGCAGACGACGGAGCGGGCCCTGGAGGCCTTCGTACGCTTCAAGCAGCAGATGGATGCGCAGGGCGTGCGCCTGGTGCGGGCGGTGGCCACCAGCGCTCTCCGCGAAGCCCACAACCGGGAGATGTTTGTCGATCGCGTCGCCCAGACCACCGGTATCGACATCGCCATCATCGGCGGCGAGGAAGAAGCCCGTCTGGTCACGCTGGCGGTCAATCGACGCGTCAACCTGCGCCAGAAACTGGCCATGCTGATCGACATCGGAGGGGGCAGTGTCGAGGTCACGCTGACCCGGGACGGCGACATCATGGCGGTGGAAAGCTTCAACATGGGCACGGTGCGCCTCTTGCAGCGCATTCGCGAGAGTGGCTACACCGATGCCGACTCGGTCCAGATGATGCGGGAGTATGCCGACGTCACCCACGTCTGGATCGAACGCAAGGTAGGCAGGGAGAAGATAGACCTGGCCGTCGGTACGGGCGGCAACGTCGAAGCGCTGGCTGATCTTCGCCGGCTGGTGCTGGGCCCGAAGCCCGACAACGTGCTATCGGTCGACGATCTGGATTTTCTCGTCAAGAAGCTGCAAGGCCTCAGCTGCGAAGAGCGCATGCAGCAGTATCGGTTGCGTCCCGATCGGGCAGATGTCATCGTCCCGGCCGGCATCGTCTTGCAGACGCTCCTGCGGCAGGCTCGGGTGGCGGGGGTGGTCGTGCCCGGCGTGGGCCTGAAAGATGGCCTGCTGGAGGACATGGTCCCGGATCTCCTCGAGAACAAGCGAGACCTGCACCGCGACCAGGTCATGGCGTCGGCTGTGCAACTAGGCCGCAAGTATAGCTTCGACGAACCGCACGGCCAGGCGACGCGCCGCCACGCCAGCGAACTGTTCGACAAGATTCGCGACATGCATCACCTCGGGGAGGAGAGCCGTCTCCTCCTCGAAGTGGCGGCGCTCTTGCACGATATGGGGCAGTTCGTGAACATCTCCGGCCATCACAAGCACAGCCAATATCTCATTGCGGGGTCACCGGTGGTCGGCTTGAGCGAGGTGCAGCGGCTGGTGGTATCGAATATAGCTCGTTATCACCGCAAGTCCCCGCCCAGCCTGCGGCACGAGCCGTACAAGATGCTGCAACCCAAAGATCGGCTGATCGTGACCAAGTTGGCCGCCATCTTGCGGCTGGCCGACGCGTTGGACGCCGAGCACGCCGGCAAGGTGCACGGTTTTTCGATAGAATTTCGCCGCCCCAAGCTGACGGTAAAGGTACGCGGCGAGGGCGACCTCTTGCTGGAGAAGTGGTCCATCTCCCGCAAGGCGGCGTTATTCGAAGAGGTCTTCGGCGTCAAGGTGTCCGTGGAGAGCTGAAGGCCAGCTCGTCAGGAGTGGCTGGCGGGTCCAGGAGCGCGCCGGTCCAGGTCTCGATTGTTGGATAGCCGTGGGGGTTCTTGCCTGCCTGGCTGCCCGGATCGTGGCGGGGATGGTAAACCACCGAATAGCTCAGCCCCTTGGTAGAAATGAAGCCGTGCCGATCGAGGGTCTGACGATGCACGGGCCGCCAGGTTCCCGTGTTGAGGTAAGCCTGGGGGTGCCGATCGGCGCTGAGCGACAAAGGCACCTGGTCGGCCTCGTGGGTATGACCGAAGAGCACGTAGAGGGGCTCCGGATCGCGCTCCCGCTTTAGTTCCTGGGCGGCACACGAAGCCAGGTTGTCGCCCGGAGAGAGACGATCGAACCAGCCGCCCACGCGCAGCATGAGCTGGATGCCGACGACCCGGGCCAGGTCTGGGAGGATCCTCAGGATCCAGGGTGGGTTACCCCAGTGCGGGGCCTGCAGCAGGCGGGCCTGTACGAGGGGCACCTGGGAGAGGCCTCGCAGCACCTCGAGAATCGCCTGCTGAATGGCCCGGTGGTCTCTGAACTGGCTGAACAGGTAAGTGACGACGGCGGCCAAGGGTCGAACGTCGTCGATGCTTTTCAAGCGGGCGGCGAGCTGCTGCCTGTCCGCCGCCGCCAGGCTGGCGGGCAGATGGGCGTCAGCGTTGGAGGCCAGTCGGGC
>DASYBA010000942.1:0-10232 GCA_036501005.1 Candidatus Xenobia bacterium
CAAGGCCGGGGGCGACCTGTACGACCCGAAGCAGGCTGACATCCACTTTACGCTGGGCATCACCATGGCCGAGAACGACTCGTTCATGGACCAGGCCAAAAACGAGTTCAAGCAGAGCATGAAGTTCGACCCCAACAACAAGGAGGCCCAGTACAACCTGGCCGTGGTCTGCTACAAGCTGGGTGAGTTCGAAGAGTCGCTGTCGCACTTCCAGAAGGTCCTCACCCTGGACAAGGAAGACGTGCACGCAAAAACCATGGTGATGATGCTGCGGGAGGAAGACTACTGATTCTCCCCGCGGCCGGAGGATGAGTATGTCATTGAGTGTGCTGGGGGGCTCCCCCCGCTTTCCGACCCCGTTGGCCTTCAGCCGTCCTGCCTTGCCCGCGCTGGCCGACGTCCAGGGTGACGTCGCGGCCATCCTGTCGAGCGGGATGGTGACGAAGGGCAGCCAGCTTGCGGCGTACGAGGCCGAGCTACAGGCCTACACGGGCGCCCCCAGCATGGGCGTATCGAGCTGCACCTCGGGGCTCATGCTCGCGCTCCAGGCGCTGCGTATCGAGGGGGCGGTGGCCCTCCCGTCGTTCTCTTTCTGCGCCACCTTCACGGCGCCGGGCTGGAATCGGCTGCCGCTGCGCTTTGTCGATTGCGAACCCGACACGTTCACCATCCGTCTCGAGCACCTCGCCCAGGTGCTGGATGAAGGCGGGGTGGGAGCCGTCATCGCCACCTACATCTTCGGCAACCCGCCGGATCTGGATGGCCTGGAGGCTCTGTGTCGAAAGGCGGGTGTGCCCCTCCTTCTCGACGCCGCCCACGCTTTCGGCAGCCTCTATCACGGGCAGCGACCGGGGGGCCGGGGAGACGTGGAGATTTTCAGCACCAGCGCGACCAAGCTCTTGGCGACGGGCGAAGGCGGCGTGGTGGCGACTCGGCGGCAGGATGTGGCCCGCCACGTGCAAGTCGGGCGGGAGTACGGGAATCCGGGCAACTACGACTGCGTCTTCGCCGGCATGAACGCACGGCTGTCCGAGTTTCACTCGATTCTGGGTCGGTGGTCGCTGGCCCATCTGGAGGAGACGGCGACTCGACGAAATGCCCTCTCGCTGCGCCTGGAGGCGGGCTTGAAAGGGGTGCCCGGGTTGGGCTTCCAACGCATCCGGGAGGGCTGCCGGTCGTCCTACAAGGACTATGCGGTGCTCATCGACCCGGCGTTCGGGTTGAGTCGGGACCAGGTCGCGGAGGTCTTGAAGGCGGAGGGCATTCCGACTCGGGCCTACTTCGATCCGCCGGGCCACCGCCAGACGGCGTTCAAGCAGCCGGTCAGCCTGCCGGTGACAGACTCGGTGTGCGCCCGCGTGCTCTGCCTGCCCATGCACACCCACCTGTCGGAGGCCGACGTCGACAACATGATCGAAGTGCTGCGGGACATGCACACCCATGCGGCCGCGCTGAGAAACCTGTCCGCGGCTCTGGCTTGAGGTGCGAAGCCGAGACCGACTGAAGCTGCTCCTCATCGACGCCATCCTGGTCCTGGCGGGCATCTATGGCGCCATCGTGGTGCGCTTCGCCAACATCCAGTTGGACATGAAGTGGGTCAACGAGCCGCGCACGCTGGCCTACCTCGCGCTGGAAGCACTCATCCTGACCCTCTACTACC
The DNA here is from genome assembly GCA_036501005.1 of Candidatus Xenobia bacterium. Classification (GTDB taxonomy): domain Bacteria; phylum Vulcanimicrobiota; class Xenobia; order RGZZ01; family DASYBA01; genus DASYBA01. The sequence continues at coordinate 1,661 of DASYBA010000942.1, forward strand.
AGGCCGGTCTCTACAACCGCCTGCCGCGCTACTCGGGCCTGCAGGAAGCCATCCTGATCGTGACCCGGACGACCTTGGCCGTGGTGCCGTTCATGCTGGTGGCGTTGCTATCGGGCGGGGCCTGGCTGGCCCGCAGCATCATTGGGCTGGCCTGGTTTCTGGTCATCGGGATGGTCGGCGGCACGCGGGCCATCCTCCGCATTCTGTCGGAGCGGAAATCTCTCGCGGGGGGGCCACTGCGGCGGGTCGTCATCGTCGGCGCCAACGACGCCGGCGAGAACACCGAGCGAGAGCTGTCCAGGTCGCAGGGCTACGACGTCATCGGCTTCGTCGATCCCGATCCGGACAAGCAGGGCATGACCATCCGCGGCACCCCCATCATGGGCACGTTGCGAGAGTTGCCCTCGTTGGTCGCGAGCCGCACGGTGGACGAGATCGTCGTCACCGAGAATCGTCCCGCCCTCATCCAGGACATCGTGTCCAACTGCGATCTGAGCAAGACGGCCTTGCGGGTCATTCCCAGCGTGGTGTCGTTGATGGATGGGCGCATTCGAGTGCAGCTCATCCGAGACGTCCGTATCGAAGACCTGCTGGAACGCGAACCGATCCAACTGGACATGACGGCGCTGCGGTCGGTGGTGGCGGGCCAGACGGTCATGGTGACGGGGGCGGGCGGCTCTATCGGATCGGAGATCTGTCGGCAGTTGGCGCAGTTGGAGCCGGCGCGGCTCGTCCTGGTGGGACGGGGCGAGAACAGCATCTACGAGGTTTCGCTGGAGCTGAAGGACGTGCCGTACGTGCCCGTCATCGCCGACATTCGGGATGCCATCCGCATGCGGAAGATCTTCGAGAAGTACCGCCCCAGGCTGGTCTTCCATGCCGCCGCCCACAAGCACGTCCCGCTCATGGAAGCCAACGTCACCGAGGCTGTATCGGTCAACGTCCTGGGCACCTGGCTGCTGATGGATCTGGCTCACCAGTTGGGCGTGGAACGGTTCGTGCTGCTCTCGACCGACAAGGCGGCGTCGCCCACCAGCATGATGGGAGCGTCGAAGCGCATGGCCGAGCTGCTGTTGCGACATCGAGCGCAGGATTCGGCGACCCGATTCACGGCTGTGCGGTTTGGCAACGTGCTGGGTTCGAGGGGCTCGGTGGTGCCGACGTTCCGCCGCCAAATCGCCGAGGGCGGACCCGTGACCATCACCCACCCCGACATGACCCGCTTCTTCATGACGATTCCCGAGGCGGTGCAACTGGTGCTGCAGGCGGCAACGCTGGCCCAGGGGGGGGAAATCTATATTCTGGACATGGGCAAGCCGGTGCGCATTGTGGATCTGGCCCGCAACCTCATTCGACTGTCGGGCTTCGAGCCGGACCGGGACATCATCATCAAGATCGATACCACCCCGCGTCCGGGGGAGAAGCTTACGGAGGAGCTGCTCAACCCGAATGAGTCGAGCCAGCCCACCCGCATTGCCAAGCTGCTGGGGGTGCAGTCAGCCGAGCCGGCGCCGGGGGCGGTCGTATCGGAGTGGCTGACCCAGTTCGAGACCGCGGTGCGCAACGACGACAGCCAGACCTTGCGATCCCTGCTGCTCGAGTTCACCCAGCTCGGCTAGTCTTCGGTCGTGTCGTCTTCCCGTCTGTCCTGCTCAGGTTTGTTGTTGGCCAGCCAGTTCTTGTATCGGTACGCCACGTAGCCGACAAAGGCCAGGTCGGCCCCGATGAAGCCGGCCACGTACTGGGCGCCGCCCGTGCCGAAGCCGTAGCTGTGCAGACCGACCCCCAGGATGAAATTGACGCCGTACCACGCCATCATCACGCTCAGGAAGCAAATCACCGAGCAGACGGTGGTGCCAAAATCCTGCAGATAGCCGGCGTAGCGGCCGTGCAGGATGACCAGGTAGGACAGGAGCACGATGAGCGCCCAGACCTCTTTCGGATCCCAGCCCCAGAAACGGCCCCACGAGTAGTTGGCCCACACGCCGCCGAGGATGGTGCCCGCCGCGACCAGCAGCACGCCCACCTGCATGGCCTTGTAGATATAGCGGGCGATGGGGGCGATGATGTGGCGCTTGCCCGGGTTGCGGAGGTAGTTCCACAAGCCCTGGTGGCCCAGCCCGAAGGTGAGGAGAAAGGCCGCATACGACAGGGTGATGGTCAGCACGTGGATGGTCAGCCACAGGTTGCTGCGCAGCACGGGGGGCAGCGGTTCGATATTCGCACTGAGGACGGTGGGCAGGTTGTCGGCCAGGATGAAGCCGATGGTCCCGACGGCTGAAGCCGCCAGGGCGAAGCGCCGGGTGTGGTGCCTCAGCTCGAAAATGAAGGCGAACAGCGTGGCGCCAAACGACACCCAGATGACCGACTCGTACATGTTGGTGACGGGAGGCCGCCCGGCGATCATGCAGCGGAGGAAGAACCCGTAGACGGTCATGCCCAGGGCCATGGTGTAGACCAGCATGCCCGACCAGTAAGCCGCCTTGCTCTTCGAACCCGAGAACAGGAGCAGAACGACGAACGCGGAGCAGAAGAGGATCCACGACCACTGGAAGGGGTGCAGGCGGTTGTACTCCACCTCCAGGGCCATCTTGCCGGCCTCCGGATAGACGCCCGCCGCCTTGGGCAGCTTCTGCAGTGCCGAGGCCAGGTTGATGCTTTGCTCGTAGAAGCCGTGGGCATCTGCCTTGGTGTAGGCCACCAGCAGCGCCTGGAAGGCGGCCATGGTCGGCGTCAGGTCGGCGTGCGTGTACCCTTTCAGGTCGGGCGCGTCGGTGTTGAGGTCGCCGATGGCGATCCACTTCTCCTCGCTGGAGGTGGGGTGCGGAATGATGCGCAGGATCTCGCCCGTGGTCACATCATGAAAGAGGGTGAACTGCTCGTAGACGTTCTGGGCGGCCTTGTCCAGGGCGTTCAACTTCTCCTCGCTGCGGCGCTTCTCGCTCACTTTGTCGACGAGCGCTTCCAGGGCGGCGTTGGTGCCCAGGTCGTCCATTTTGAACCAGCGGTCATCGACTTTCAAGCCGATGGCCTTCTTGACCGCCTCGTTGCGAATCTCGACGATGGGCTGGGAGCGCCAGTACGCGGGGTTGGACATCCACGACAGCAGCAGCTCATTGGGGTCCCAGCCTTGGAAGCGCTCCTTGCCGGTGACTTTCTGCACGGTCTCCCGAGCAAGGGTGTCGAACGGCTTGTATCGCCCCGCATCCTGCACCGGGATGCCTTTGAGCACCGTAAGGTCCAACCCCTGGACCGGCTGGGGGGGCGTGGGGGCATCCGCCCAGGCCTGCCCCACGGCTAGCAGCGCGAGCAGCAGCAAAATCCTCAGTAGTTTCATCGTCCAACCTCCTGCAAGGCCGCCTCAGGTTCAGCCGGCACCGGCAGGCTGGCCTTTCCACTTCGATCGTTGTCGCGGGGCTTGACCCCTTTCCGCGACTTCTTGCCCAGACCCTGGTACCAGCCCCGCAGCCAGAACATCAAACCGATGCCCAGGCACATGATGAGGGAGCCGGCGTACTTGATGGGCACCCCCGGGTCGTAGGCCACCGTGAAGATGGACGTGGGGGCGTGCCCATCCACCTGTGAGAAGCTGGATTGAAAGAGCGTCCAGCCGCGGTGGTGCAGCGGCTGGTTCATGGTGATGACGTCTTTCTCGTTGACCCGGCCGGCCGCGGGATCGTCCACCGTCACGTTGCTGGTATAGGTTGACGGATTCTGCGTGCCCGGGTCGTGCCCGACCGCGAACTTGTCCAGCGTCATGGCGAAGCCGAGGTCTTTCTCCTTGCGGCCGAAGGTGATGACCAGGTTGTCGCCGCCGATGTTGAGGTTGAACTGCTCGCCCTGGCGGATCCAGAAGTCCTTGCTGGACCCTCCGTTCTCCACAAACAGGTGCGCACCGGCGGGGGGACCCTCGCGGCCATTGGCCGGCACTTCCGCTTCGGCCACCTCGTCTGACTCGATGGCGTGCGGCAAGAATGCCTTGACGGTGACCTGCAGGCCCATCCATCCGGTATCGAAGGGCTGGTCTGGTTTCAGTTCGGCCACCTGGTTGCGGCCGTCACGAGCGTGCAGGTTGGCCCACAGCTTGCCGTCGGGACCCGCCACGAAGAGGAGGCGATTGCCCAGGTTGTCCTGCCCGACCTGCTGGGGATCGAAGACGAACTGGGGCACGACGCCGCTGTGCTGGTCGTTGACGACGCCGGCCACGTCCGGCAGGCGGGCCAGGAGGGTGTGCGATTCGGGCCCGCTGGGTGTGAGGATGTCAAACTCGACGGCCGGATCGCTGGGGTCGTTGCCTTTGCTGATCAGGCGCTTCTGGCCCGTCTTGTCCGACGCCACCACGGCGTTGGCGAGAAAGCGGGTGATGCGAAGCTGGTTCTGCGTTTTGGGGATATCCAGCGTCTTGCCGACGTTGCCCGCGATCGGGAAGGATGCGCTCGTGCCGGGAAAGTTGAGCACCAGCTCGCCTTGGTAGGCATCGGCCTGGGGCGGCGCCAGGAGGGCCTTGAGCGTGGCCTGGTCCGGCGCCGAAGCGATGGCAAAGGAGGCCAGCCCGAGCTGGGTCATGCGGGTCTCGTCGGAGTTCCCGCCCAGCCACTGCTCCTGCTTGACTCGGGCGTTGGCGATGCCGAAGTGCACCGCCGGGGGGTCCCCGGGCAGGCCGCCGGTAAAGCCCGTCTTGCGCAGAGAACTGTCGTAGTAGCCGTGGATGGCGAGGCGCGGCCCGTTGGGCACCTGCAGTCGCATGGGCTTGTCGTCGGACGGGGCGCGGAACTTCAGGTCGGCGACAGAGAACTCGGCCGTCTGGTTCAACTTCTGCGAAAAGACGGTCAGGACGGGCTGGTTCAGCTCAAAGAGAGAGGACTTCTCGCCCGTGTCGAGCATCAACTGCCCTTCGCAGCCGAACCAACTGGTCACCAGGGCGCCCGTCAGCAGCACGATGATGCCGGCATGCGTGACGACGAAGCCGTAGTGCCGGGGCTGCCACGGCCAGCGGCTCAGCGCCGCGCACAGCACGTTGACGGCCAGCAGCATGAGGATGCCCTGAAACCACCAGGCCTGGTAGAAGAAGTGCCGGGCGGTCGGCGTGCCATAGGCCGACTCGACGAAGGTGGCCGAGGCCAGCGAAATGGCCAGCGACACCAGGACGAAGACGGCCAGCTTGAGCGAGGAGAGGAAATCGAAAATCTGCTTCATATCATCTTGGAGCGTCTAGGGGCTTTGAGTGATTGTAGCCGATTCCTCCTGGCAGGCGCAATCGGGGTGGGGCAGGAAATGCGTCGGGTCCGCGCCCGATGGACCTAAAAAGGGAGAAGCCATGCAACGACCGGCGTCCGAATCGGTCACCGAGATGACCCAGATGGTCATGCCCAACGACACCAATCCGCGAGGCACGGTGTTCGGCGGTCGGGTGCTCGAGTGGATCGACGTCTGCGGGGCCATGTGCGCCTCCCGCCACAGCCGGTGCCAGGTGGTGACGGCCAAGCTGGCCGAGATGAGCTTCCTCTCGCCCATCAAACTGGGGCACTTCGTGATTCTGACGGCCACGGTGGCCAGCGCGGGGCGTACCTCCATGAACGTGACCGTCAGAGTCGAATCGGAGGACCCCATCACGGGCCGCCGCAAGCCGTGCAGCACGGCGGAGCTGACCTATGTCGCCCTGGATGCGGATGGCATGCCGGTGGAGGTGCCCCGCCTGAAGGTTGACTGACGGGCCGGACGGAATCGTGGTCGGGCATGAAATTCAAGGCCTGGCTTTTCTTTCTGCTTTGCTCGGCGCCCCTGTGTGCCCAACCTCTGGACGGTCCCTGGCGCTACCTGCCGATGGAGGGGCCGCGCGACCTCTCACGCTTTGACGTCGACGACCGGAGCTGGCCGCAGATGACGTTGCCGTCCAACTGGTTTCTCAAGGGCCAAAAGGTCTATCCAGTGGCCAACGACCTCTCGCCCGCGTCGCAGGGCAAGGTGGGCGATCCGGGGGAGCTGGGCAGCCCCCAGCTTGATAGAGGCCTCGACTACGAAGGCACCGTCTGGTTCCGACGACACTTCCAGTGGGGGACGGGCCGGGCGGTCTTGCGATTCGAGAGCGTTGACTATTTTGCGGACGTCTACGTGAACGGACATCTCGTGGGCTCGCATGAGGGGTGCTTCGAACCGTTCGAATTCGATGTCTCGAAATGGGCGCACGCCGGCGACAACCTGCTGGCGGTGAAGGTCAGCGCCCCCGCTCTGGTGTTCGACTGGAGCGAGACATGGCCCATCAGTTGGCCCAAGCATCAGGGGTTCATCAAAGGCATCTTCGCCTACCACGACACCCGTCCAGGGGGCACCACGGTGCGGGGACAAGAACGGGGCACCGGGGGCATCCTCGGGGAGGTCAGCATCAGGCGGGCCCCCGACGTGGAAGTGGAGCGCCTTCAGGTGGCGCCCGACCAGGTGTCGGCGGCCTCGGCGGTGCTGCACCTGGATTGCCGTCTGCACAATTGGAGCTCAAAGACCCGGTCCATCGTGCTGGACGGTTCTGTCGCCCCAGCCAACTTCGCCGGGGTGCCGGTGAAACGCATGCTGGAGCGGGTGGAAGTACCGTCGGGGGTCGATGTCGACTGCAAATGGGATGTGACGGTCAAGCAGCCGCACCTCTGGTGGAGCTGGGACTATGGCCTGCCCAATCTGTATCGATGGAAGGTGAATGGGACCTTTTGCGAGTTTGGCATCCGGTCCGTGACGCACGACGCCAACTGGGTGTGGTCTCTCAACGGGGTGCGGATTTTCCCGCGGGGTACCAACTACATCTCGACGCAGTGGCTGAGTCAGACCGATCGGGACTGGTACGCTCGGGACGTCGGCATGATGAAGGCCTGCAACCTGAACTCGGTCAGGGTTCACGCCCATCTGGAGAACCCTGAGTTTTATCGGCAGTGTGATGAGGCCGGTCTCATGGTCTGGCAGGACTTCCCTCTGCAATGGGGGTTCACGGATGATGCTGGCTTTCGCCGCGAGGCGCTCCGCCAGGTCGACGCCATGATTGCTCGCGACTTCAACCATCCCAGCATCATCGTGTGGTGCCTGCACAACGAGTCGCCGCACGCCTCAGCCTGGATGCGCAAGAAGGATCCGCAGCAGAACCTCGCTTTGGACAACGCCCTGGTGGCCGAAGCCCAGCGCCAGGATCGAACCCGGGTCTGCCATCGGGACTCGGGAACGGGCGACGGACACGTCTACGACGGCTGGTACGGCGACACCGTGGCCCGCTTTCGAGACGACAAGGTCGCGCCGTTCCTGACGGAATACGGGGCCGAGGCCTTGCCCGGCATCGACACGTTGAAGACGATGTTCCCGCCCGACAAGTTGTGGCCGCCCGACTGGGACACCTGGGCGTACCACAACTTCCAATACGAACAGACGTTCAACGTCGCCAAGGTGCCGAAGGGCGACACGCTGGAGCAGTTCGTAGAGAACTCGCAGAACTACCAGGCGGCCCTGCTGAAGTATTCGACAGAGTTGTTCCGACGCCGCAAGTGGCACGGCATGACGGGCATCTACCAGTTCATGTTCGTGGACGACTGGCCGTCCATCACCTGGTCGGTGGTGGACTACTATCGGAAGCCCAAGAAGGGGTACCTGGCCTTGCAGACGGCCATGCAACCGGTCTTGCCCAGTATCGAGTACTCGGTCGACAAGCCTGACGACCCCGTAACGCTATGGGTGGTCAACGATCGACACCAGGCATATCGTGGGGCGCGGCTCGAATGGAACGGGGGGTCGGCGACGGTGGACGTGCCCGACGACGGGGTCGTCAGGGTGCAGTCCATCGGCCCCTGGCAGGGCGTCCTGCACGTGCGCCTGGTGGACCGCGACGGTCACCCGCTAGGTGAGAACAGTTTGTCGAAAGAGGACTTCGTCACGTGGCAAAAGTGAAATGGGTCTTGCTGCTGGCCAGCCTGTTCCTCATGGGGGCCGGCCCTCGCTGCCTCGAGCTGCCTCCCACCCCGAGTCTCCCGACGCCGGGTCGGAGCGGCCTGGCGCCCGTCGACGACATCCACATGGGGTATGCCGAGTTCGGTCACGGGCCGGCCGTCGTCATGCTGCACGGCGGGCTGGCGAACTCGAACTATTGGGGCAACCAGGTGCCGGTGCTGGCCCGTCATCATACGGTCGTCGTCTGCGACAGCCGCGGTCACGGGCGCAGCACGCGGTCCGCCAAGCCCTACACCTATGAACTGATGGCCTCCGACGTGGTGGGGTTGCTGCGGGGCATCCACGTGCCGATGCGCATCGTCGACGGCGACCACGACGAGGCCATCAAGCGACAGCAGACGGAGGAGATGGCGGCACTCATTCCCGGGGCAGGGCTCTTGATCCAGCCCAACGTGAGCCATTTCTCCATGCTGCAGGATCCCGACCAGTTCACGGCCGACATCGTCAGGTTCCTGGACGAGCCATGATGACTCGAGACAAGATCGACCGCTATGAAAAACTCCTCAAGACCGTTTCGGGTGTGGAGCGAAAGGGGTTGAACATGCCTTACACGTCGCACCAGGGCAATATGTTCTCCTTCCTGGACCCGGATGGC
>DASYBA010000943.1:0-6624 GCA_036501005.1 Candidatus Xenobia bacterium
CCTTCGCCAACCACGTGCCCGCGCTGCGCCAGCTCTATAACCAGGAGTATCGATACGACGTCTTTCACGAAGAGTACGTCGACGAGTTCTCCGACTGGGAACAGCAGAGTGGCGGCAAAGGCTGCCTGGTGGCCGCGGATATCGATCGCTTGATGGAAGACCCCAACCTACACGGCGACGCGGCCGCCACCCTGGCCACCCTGAAGGAAATGCTACGGAGCGGGATCCTGCCCGGGCAGACGCTCCTCTTTCTGCCCAACGCCATCCACCGCATCCTGACCGACGGCACCCGCCTCAAGGCCAACTTCCTCTTCAACCACCGCCTGGTGCTGTCCGATACCTGGAAACAGAAGAAGGCCATCCTGGCCCACTCCGTGCGAGACCTGTTCGAAAACGGCATTCCCGACTGGCAGGCCGTCACCCAGAGTGGCGCCGCCCCCTGCTATCTGGAAGCCTGCCTGGTCGCCTGTACCCGCCAGAACCTGTATGGCATCGTCGACATGGTCACGCAAGAGCAGGATGCGTTTACCGTGCGATTCGCTAGCGGCATGAGCGTGTCCATCCCTCCGCCCACCGATGCCCAGTTGATGATCCTGGCCAATTCCGGAGCCGATGGATGCTGGGCCAGCGTGGTCGACAAGGCGTGGCAGAAGCTGTCGGGGCCGTCCATGTCGGCCTTGACCGGTCGTCCCAGCCGCATGGTTCCGGCGCCCCGCGACGGAGAGGGCTTTCGCGACCTGCTGCAGCTTGAAACCCTGCAGGGAGGTGCCGTGGTCGTGCAGATCGGCGACCAGCATCATCCTTTGCTGGCCTATGAGGACTCATCCGATACGGTCACCTTGCGCTATCCGTGGGACGAGGCGGGCGCACTCACTTCCCAGCCACTGTCGAATCTGGTGGATCAGATACAACGGGTTGAAGCCGATCTGCTGTCCTGAGCCAACGGGTCAGTGAATCCGCCAGGTGGGTGGCCAGGCCGGTACAGTACCCATCCTGCGCCAGCCGCGCCGCGTCCATGCGGGTGCTGAGGTAGCCCAGCTCGATGAGAACGGACGGCACCGCCGCGTGGCGCAACACATAGAACGGGCTGCGGTCGATAGAATAGTCGGGCAGATTGAGGTCCTGCCCGAGGGCGTCCGCCAACGGCCGATCCATGGGCTTGCTCCAGTGCACGGTGGCCCCCGTAGCCGATCCACAGCTCGATTCGTCGCAGTGCAGGCTGACAAACGCCCGCACCTGGGGCGCGTCGGCCAGCGCCACCCGTGCGCCGAGCTCCTCCGCGTCTTTCGCCTCGGGGCGCATCTCCTGGTCGGTGGTGCGTGTCATCAGCACTCGCCAGCCGCGGGCTTCCAAAGCCGCCTGCAGCTTGCGGGCCATGGTGAGGGTCACGGTCTTCTCCTCCAACCCATTGGCCGCGATGGCGCCCGGGTCCGCTCCGCCGTGCCCGGGGTCCAGCACGATGATGGGCACGCCGGATTGGAAGCCCTTGGAAGGGAACGGCGGGACCTCCCCGAGCCGCACGGTGAACGGCGGGCCGGCGGACAATGCGAACGCACCCGTCAGCGGCCAGGTCAGCCGGGTCACGGGATAGGGCGACTGCGTCAGGAGCTCCAGGTGGGCCGGTGCGGGGACTTGGACGGAGGGGCCCGGCACGCAGTGAATGAAATCCACCACCAGGGTGTCGCCAACCCGATGCCAGGCGTAGGTCTGCGGGCCGCCGTCGATGACCCAGTCCGCGCCCTGGGCACGCACCGCCGTGAGGCATACGTCCTTGCCCGCCCGGACGCCAGGATAGTGGGGCGTCAGCACCATGCCGCCCCGCACGGACTGGCCCCTCCAATAGGGTTCGCCTGCGAGGAGGAGCCGCGTCGGCAGCAGGCGTCCATCCGCGCACCGCACAAAGCACGCCGGCTCGGCCGCCACCTGACTGACCGGGGCGCGAGGCGACCCGGCCGGCCACATTTGCGTAAAGCCTGCCAAGGCGAGCGGGGCCAGCAAGCCGAGCAGCACGGCTGGAAGCCGCCGGACGCAAGCGGACAGGCGGGTGGCAACCACGGGAACCTGACGGTACTGTAACATGCTGAGACGGCTCTATACCTTATTCCCTGGCTCGCCAGCATGTAACGGGACCAGGTCAGCCAAGGCTTCTAGGGACTGGTGCGAGCTCGGGGGTAGGCGTCCACCGTCTGATCGGCAACCTTCTGCAAATAGGCGGCCACGTCCGCGGGAAGCCCCGCGTAGAAGCCGTTGCCCGCCACATGGGAACCGGGCACCAGGACCCGGTAAACGACGCACGCCATCAGGTAGGAGCCCATGGCGGACGGGTGATGGTCGTCTTCGTACAGGTTCAGGTCTGGTCGCTCACGTCGCACCTGTTTCCACGCCAGGCCGACTGGGGCGATCGGCACGTGCAGTTCGTCCGCCAGCCCCTCGTAGCCCCTTTGCAAACGGTCTCCCATGGCATCGAAGGTATCGTTCGGGTTGTTGGCGCGGTCCCCATCCTTGAAGCCCCACGTCATGACGAGAAGCATTTTCACGCCTCGACCCTTGAGGTAGTCGTGGAACTGATGCCCATAGGGATACATCTCCCGTCGCAGTTCGCCCATCGGGAACGAGGGCACGGCGCTGTTCTCGTTGAAGACCGCCCAGTCCCAGTGACCGCCTTTCTCCACCATGGTCTTGACCTGACCGGATTTCCAATGGGTCTCGAAGGTGATGACGCCGTGCGGGCAGTCCAATTCTGGCTGGACATAGAGGGCACGGGGCGCTGTCTTGGCGAGACCGGCCACGGTCTGCGGCATGCCGTTGTGGTCCGTCAAGCTGTTGCCCACAAAGAGGACGTGTAACGACCCCTGGATGGAGCTTTGCGCCGAACCATACGGCGGAGCGGCAAGAGCGAGAAGGGCCAGGGCACCCAGGAGGATGAGGTGACGCTGCATGGCGGTAGATTCCATGGGCCCCCTGCCCCCTCCCACCGGTTCGAGAAAAATTTACATTTTGCCGTCCACCGGTGCAACAAGACGGCAAAACCGGGGCAAAACCAGCCTGCTAACATGGTCGTATCGAAATACATCGGAGGTGCGACAATGAGATACCTGCTTAACCCCCTGGACATGCCCGTTCGAGCCGGTACCACCTGGATCTGCTGCGGTGGTATCGCCCAGGACGAAGACCCGAGCTTCCTCACCCTGTGGGAAGGAGAAGACTGGCGTGGGCGCATCCTGGACCCAGGTTGCGATACGGTGCGGGCGCAGATCGAGCTTATCGGACAGGACAACGAGGAGCCTTACCTGCCCGCCCGTATCGAAACCACGGATGCCCTGGTGGCCCAACGCCTGTCGAAAGTCTTCTTCTACATGAACACCCAGGTGGTCGTCCAGCCCCGCTGCTTGTCCCCCGACCTCATGAAAGAGCATGCCTGCGTCATGATGTCGGCGGTGGTGGGGCAGACGTTCGCTACGGATGTCCCCCCTGCGACGGCCGACCGTGCCATGTCCGCTCTCCTCGGATTGATGGAAAAACCCGACTGGCAGGCGATCCCCGAGCGAACCCGGGTGACGGTCGAGAAGCTCATGGACCGACCGGTGACCATTTCGTTTCGCGCCGGGGACGTGACCATCCAACCCGTTGGGGCCCAGAAAAAGTCCGAGACCATTCGCATCCAGCGTCGACGCTATCCCATCCTGGGCACCGAGTGGGACTGGCTCCGCTCGTCGACAGGGAAAGGCCCCCTGGTCCGTCGGCAGATCGACGTCCTGTGCGGGGTGGCAGAGATCCTGCTCAAACTGGTCCGCGACGGCATTCCCCAGGAGCCTCAGGACATCATCCTGGGCAACTGGCTCAAGATGCCCCGCTCGGTTCGGCTGTCGCAAGCCGCCGCCTAGACTCGGAAGGGGGTGACTCGTCACCCCCTTCCGGAGAGGACCTCGTCTACTGCCGCTCCAATGCTACATCATGGCCCGAAGAGCACACGTCTACCAGCATGGGGAAGATGCCATCGACCAAATTCAAGTCCTGGCCGCCTACGTTCTCCCCTCGGATCGCGCGGAGTCACCAGGGTGGCAAGCCGCCATCGAGACGCTGCTGCTTGCCATCCAGGCATTTCACCATCGGGAGTTCCATTCGCTATCGAAGGTAAGCTACAGCCTGCATCCCCGAGCGATCCCAGCCCGAGACACACGTTGGTATCGGCAGTTCAACGAAAACGGGCAGTTCTTCTGGAAGATGCTGGAGTTAATGCCCGCACCGTCGGGCTCTGGATTCCACTCAGCCCTCGTCTTCGCGGACTGGGGAATGAGAGACAATGACGGGCTGGGAGGAGATACATACCTTCGCAAAAGGCGGCGGCAGGACATCGATGTTTCGGACATCCAGCACATTCACGGGTGCCGTGGCGTCTACCTGGGGCGCGGTCGCGGGGCCGGGTTCATCAGCGAAGAAGACTCACCTCTTTGACATGAATTTCCTTCAATAAGCAGGCTCCGTGTAACGCACCAGGGGTGTTACAATGGGGGGATGTAACGCCCCCGGCAGGTTACATCCCCAAGAAGCCATTCTGGAGGGGTGGTTCACGGCCCGACCACCGGTGGCTGGTCGACATGCGGAATGCGGGCCTGGGCCCCCTAGCCGTGCCTCGACGAACGCCCTTTCACCGTATGCGTCATGCAGATCAGGAATCTCCTTGATGGCCTCGTTCAGTTCCTGCAGGGCGGCCTTGTAGTCATGCCCATCCTGATAGGTGCACCGCCAGCAAAAACGCCGCAATACCCAGGACGATCCACGCCCGTCTCACGCGCTATCGAAACTCCCCTGCGAGCCAGCCCTGGATGTTTCCCAGCAATGCGGGCGGGTCTCCACCGCTCCACGGGTCGACCTTGCGGCCCGCCCACATGGCCGCTCCGGTCAAGAAGCGATCCGGCGCGGCTGCCCTGGACTGGTCGCCGTGCGGCCCGGCGACCCCCTCCATGTAATCGAGTACCCCGCCCGGCCCGTTGGGCATGGGCGTGCCCGGAAACTCGCCCATGTAGACCTTTTTCGATAGTTTTGACCAGGGGAATTCCTGGGCCAGCTTTCCTGTCGACTCGGTACCGTAGTGGTGGAAGGTGTAGTAGTCCAACTGCTCGGCAGGGTTGTCGCTCAGCTTGCCGTCGACCCAACTATCGAACATGTCTTGCGGAGTGACGGCCCCCGTCGTCACCGGCACGCCCGGCAGAAGGCGGTGCACCAGAGCGGCCCGGCCCTGCACGAAGGCCTGCATTTGAGCCTCCGACGTGACGTTCTTGTCAGGGTGGCCGGGGTCTTTGTTGACGCCGTACTTCAATTCGTTGCCCAGACTGATGCCGCTCACCGGCCCGGGCTTGCCAGGATGGCTGGCCTGCCACGCTTTGATGGTATCCAACATGGGCACGACAAAATTTGTATCGAAAGCGGCCTCCTTCTGGCCGGTCGGGTCCGTGATCACGTCCCCATGCCCCCCCACCAACACCGGCCCGAAGGTCTGCTGCGGTGAAAACCAGGTGTTGCCGTCGATCAATACCAGTTCCCCGCTCATGTTGCGGGCCGACAAGAGATCCAGATAGGCGGACAAATCCTCGTTGAAACCGGGCGTGAGCCCTGCCGGCGTTCCATCCGGCGTAAACTGGAGGTTGCGGCCGTCGGGAATGGTCCATGTGATCACGTCTTCAATCCCAAGCCCGTGCAACTGATCCAAGGTGGACGCCACCTGGGCGTTCTGTCGGATGGGCGGGAAGCCCCAGGTATTGTCTCCGAAGTCCATGCCGAAGTTGAACCATGGCAGGTTCACCCGGTCATAGACCATTCCGCTGGTCAGGTTGTGGGGCAAGGCCAGTGGACTCCAGGCCGGTTGGACGGCCGCTCGCAGCGCTCGAACCTCGCCTGGCTCCAGCAGCCCACTCGAAGCCACCCCAGGGCTGAACGTGTCGCTCGGCCGACTCGATCGGGGCGCGAGACGCGAGGGCACGGCCGACACTCCAACAACTTTCATTCTTCGCATGGTAACAGGGCCTCGTCCGATTGTAAACTCGATGTCGGGCAGTTAACATGTTAGCAACAAAGCGGTCGGAACCTGGCCCGGGCCGGCACGAGGAGGAACCTTCACGATCCCGCAGCACTGACGAAGAGATGAGCCACTCGGCGCGGGTCCTCCTGCTGCTCCTCCTCTCCCTGCCTGCGTGGGCCGGGGGCGATACAGACTGGTTCCCCTGGCTCGGCCTCCGCCTGGATGGCCAGATGACGGTGGTGGAGGTCTGGCCCGGCTCTCCCTCGGCACGGGCGCATGTTCAAGTCGGCGATCGCCTGGTGGCCATCGGTGCCGTCGCCCCACCCCCGCACGCCGCCGGCTTGCGCGGCGCCCTGGGCAGCCCGGTCACGGTCACCTTTACCCACGACGCCAATCGCTACACGGTGATCTTGACCCACGAGCCCCTCCGCCAGCCGACAGCCAGCTTCGATAGCCGCGTGCAACCCGACGACCTGGATGAGGCGCTCATCGACATCCGGGGTCATGACGACCAGACCGACCTGTACCACAACCTCATCCTGCAGGCCACCACCCGCCTGCCTCGGGACGTCAAGCACGCCCTGGTGCATGCCGGCGTCCACGTC
>DASYBA010000944.1:0-16455 GCA_036501005.1 Candidatus Xenobia bacterium
GCGCAGTAAATCGTATGCCGACGTGGTGCCGTCGCCCAGCAGGGCCGCCAGGAGCTGGATGGCCGTCTTGCCCCCAAACAGGGGTTCGATAAGGGGTTGGGCCACCAGGCGCGAGCCATCTACCGCGCGGCCGTCGCGCCACGCTTCCAGGTCGTGGGTCGAATTGACGTGAAAGGTGCACTCTACCGCAGTCTCATCGACGTAGGCGCCGTGGTGCACCGTCACCGGAACGTGGTGGAGCGAGGCCTGGAAGCCGGGGCTCGTCCACACCGGGTTGACGTCCAACATGACGAGGATGTCGACCTCACCCGCTGTCATGGCCGCCACCAGGGACTCGATGTCCGCTCCTCGGGCGGTCGCCGGAGGGTGGAAGGTGACCGTTCGACCCACATTGCCATGCCGATGGTTCAGCCCCCAGGCGTAGGCGTGCATCCAGGCCGGCAGGTCGTCGGCCACCACCACCAGGCTTGGGCCTGTCGACAGCCGCTTCTCGATCTCACCTCCGACCAGCGCCTGGTAGAGCTGGGGGAGGTTCGCCGGCGACTGCCGGTCGGCGTTGGCGCTGGTGAGGGAAGGCACCCGCTGATAGGAGTAGAGCCGAGAAAGCCTGGTCCGGTCTCGCCGGTAGCGACGCGTCTCGGAAAAGTCAGCGGCGTACCCGATACGGGTCGGTCCGGTGCCCAGGAAATCCGCATCCAGCGAGACGGTGACGTCGGCCTGGTCGAAGCGATAATGCGGCACGAGAGGCCTTCCAAAGGCCTGCTGAGCGGCCTCCAGAACGGCACTTGAGGCCGGGTCCCAGGTGTGCCACACAAAGTTGCGATAGCGGGCCTGCAGACTGCGAATCTGCCCCAGCAAGGTCGGTGACGACAGCGGCCCCGTCAGGAGACGAAGGCGCGTCGAAGGCCGGATCTCATGATCCAGCATCTGGGTGAACCCTTCCCACGTGCCGGAGGCGTTGCGGTCTCGCACCTCGCGGGAGCGATCGGGATCATAGAGAGAGAGGAGAGCGGCCTGCAACGTCACGTCGCTCCGACCCCGGGTCTGGCGATGGGTGGGGTGGCCGTCCAGCTTGACGGGGCGCCCGGCGATGCAGCGCCCCACCGCGGGAATCATCACGCCCATGAAATCCAGCGCGGTCGTGTACGTCTCGATACTGGCCGGGTCGGCCTGGCCCAGCACGGTGGGCATGATCTTTTCGGCCTTGATGGGAGCACAGCCCGACAGCGCGGCCAAAGCCATGGAGGCCCCCATCAGCTCGATGAATTGCCGGCGGTTCAGCGATGACATGTGTCACAGTTGACCAGGTGGGTCTTTTCGATATGCAGGGTCCGCACCAGCTCGGCGCCTCTCTGCAACTGGTCGGGTGGGGGCTGCCAGTGGGGGTCGGTAATCTTGTCCAGAGGCCGCAAGTACTGCTCGGGCCAGCGGTGGCAGTCCATGCACCATTGCATGGTGAGGGGGGCAGACTTGCGCGTCAGAGCTTGGGTCGAGACGTCGCCGTGGCACGTGCTGCAGCCGACCCCATGATGCACGTGGATCTCGTGGTTGAAGAAGACGAAGTCCGGCAGGTTGTAGACCCGGTTCCAGATGATGGGCTTGTGCTGAGACCAGCTATCGCGCAGCGGTTGCAGCACCGAAGCCTGGGTCCAGAGCTGGGAATGGCAGCCCACACACGTCTCGGTGCTGGGTAACCCGGCGAAGGTCGAATGTTCGACAGAAGTGTGGCAGTAGCGACAATCGATGCCGTCATCGCCGACGTGATGCCGGTGGCTGAAGGGTATAGGCTGCTCGATGTTGTCTCCCTGCCGAGTGATGACCGACGAGCGAGCAAATCCATAGGCAATGAACGGAAACGCCACCAGAAAGGCACCAGCAGCCACCAGGCCAGTTCGAAATACTGCATCTGCAACCGGAGGGAACAGTTGTGCCACGCGACGGTCTTACCCGGCCGGTCGCTGCGTCAAACTCTTTCAAATCGAGAAGAATTCACCATGACGTGGGTCAATCTATCGGTGTATGCTTTCGTATCCCGGCCCACCCTGTGGTATGCCCAAACAGGCTCTCAGGTCGATGCTACCTCGGCGATGGTTGTCATGTAGACCCGGTTGTCCTGGCCGCGCATGACCAGGTATGTGCCGTCGGGCGTCATGGCCCCCTCGTAGAAGACGGGGATCTGACCCGTGACGGTGTCTCGCTTCAGTCCCGTGGCTGCGTCCCAGAGTTCGAACAGGCCACCGGTGAGAAGTGCGAGACGGCGTCCGTCCCCGGAGAAGAGGGCCTGAGCGGAAGCCGACACGCGCTCGATGCGTCGCAACACGCGCCCCGAACTGACGGCCTGGATGGCGATGCCGCCTTTCTGCCAGGATGCCACCAAGGGGCCGTCCGGCCCGGTCAGGTTGAGCGAGAAGACGGGCGGAGGCCAGCCGGGATGGGGCGAGGGCAGCCGCTTGATGCGCGGCAAGTCGAGGCGATGAACCTCGCTACCGGTTTTCAGGTCCCAGACTCGCACCGTGGCATCCCATCCTGCGGAGAGAAGCCTTTGGGGTCCGTCAAACTGCAAACACTGGACGCCGCCTGGGTGGGCGTTGAACGCGTAGATCTGACGCCCCTCTTCGCGATGCCACACCCGCACGGACCCATCCCGTGACCCGCTGGCCAGGATGGGCATGTTGTCTGCAAACAAAAGACAACTGATGGCGTCGGCGTGACCGGCGAGGCGTTTGGCAATGCGGGTTTTTCCGGGGGCCCACAAAAAGATCGACCCGCCTTCGACGCCGGCCGCCACCATCTCGCCGTTGCGGGCCACCGCCAGTTTGTCGATAGGCATGAGAATGCTGTCCATCTGGACCTGCTGCGGCAAGGCCAGGGTGCCGTTGAGGCGCCACAGATCGACCTGCCCTACCAGGGTCGAGGCGGCCACGAAGCAGCTCGGCTTCGCATCGACGATGGCGAAGGCGCCGAGCTTGTCGGCGGGCAGGCGCTCCAGCGAGGCGAACCTGAGGTTGAGCGGCTCCGGCGGCTTCTCGTCGGGGCCTGCGGCCTCCGTGAGATCCCAGATGAAGATTTCGCCAGCCGCGGTCGCGGCCACGCAACGGGCGTCATGGCAGACCGCGACCACCTCCAGGTCGTCGATGAAGCTGCGCCAGACTTCCTTGCCCCACCCCAGGTTCCACAGGCGCAGGGAGCGATCGTCGGCGGCCGACAGCAGGATGGGGGAGTGCGGATCAGGTCCCGGCAGAAACGCCAGAGTCTTGATGCCCAGGTAGGTACCGGGCAGTTGGGCCATTTCCTTCCACTCGTCGGCGTCGAACACGTGGATCTGACCCTCGACGTCGCCGGCCACCAGAAAGTGGCCATCGGCCGAAAAGGTGAGGGCGGAAATCTCCTTCTTGATAGTCAGGGTCTGGCCGAAGTCAAGCGTGAGGGTATCGACGCTCAGGCGGGTCATGCTGCCCGACTTGCTCCCCACGACCAGCCAGCGGCCGTCGGGCGAGAGGCACATGGTGGTGAACGGGGCCCCTGGGATCTTGAGGGTCATGGGAATGTCGTCTTCATCCCGCTTGCGCACGACCTGGCCGTCTTTGTTCTCGTACAGGCACAAGACCCCGGTCTTGTGATGGCAGGTGACCATGGTCTCGCCGGTCAGCAGGAAGACGCCCAGGCCCTCTTCGTGGTCGAACTCGTCGCACTCGGCGGCCGTCGGCATGTCCCAGACTCGGCCGGGCAGGGCCGCCAGGTGGCGGTTGTCGGGCGAGAAGGCCATGACTTCGGGGGCGCTCCGAATGCTCAGCTCCTGGAGCCGCTGGCCGCTCTCCATGTTCCACAGCACCAGCGACGATCCGTTCTGGGCCGCCAGAATACGCCCGTCTCGAGAGAAGGACAGCTTGCGCGGCTGGCCAGGCAGCTTGCCCCGCAGCGAAAGCTGAAGATGGCTGGATTGCGTCTCCGTTGTGATGCCGATCACCCCCTCAATTGGTCGCCAGCCTCTTCCACGGCGCGCGGTCCCCTGCCTGCCGTCCTAGGACGAATTTACCAGAAGTCTTGACTCTTTCTTAATGCCCCCGCCCGGGCCCTGGGGGACCAGCAGGCCTGACCGAGCCCGGCCGGCGAATAGCCGGCCGTGGAGTATCGGATAGTCGAGCACACCTCGGACGTGGGGTTGGAGGTCGAGGCGCCCACCTTGCCGGCGCTGTTTGAGCGGGCGGGCGCCGCTTTCTCCGACATCGTGTTCGGCCTCTCCAGCATCGAGGCCAGAGAGGCCACCGCGTGGGAGGTGGACGGGGACGACCTGGGCGGCCTGATGGTCGCGTACTTGTCCGAGGTCCTCTACCGCTTCGAAGTGGAGGAGCGAGTCTTCTGCCGGTACGACGTCGGCAGCGCCAGCGACACCCATCTCTCGGTCCAGGCCTGGGGCGAGCGGTTCGAGAGCGGGCGCCACCACGTGCTGGAACCCGTCAAAGCGGTCACCTGGCATCAGTTGGAGGTGGTCCACCGCGACGGGCAGTGGCACGCCCGGGTCATTCTGGACTTGTGAGGAACTGATGGCTTCGGTCAAGATTCAGCGGGTCAGCGACTACGAATGGCGCATTCCCAAAGAGGACGGCATGCTCGTGCCGGGCACCGTGTTCGCCAGCGACGCCCTGATGGAATCGATTCGATACGACAACAGCCTGGCCCAGGTGAAGAACGTCGCCTACCTGCCGGGGATCATCCAGCACGCCATTGCGATGCCGGATATTCATGAAGGCTATGGGTTTCCCATCGGCGGGGTGGCGGCCATGCGAACCGATACGGGTGTCGTCTCGCCGGGCGGCGTCGGTTACGACATCAACTGTGGGGTCAGGCTGGTCAGCACGGCCTTGGCCTATGAAGACGTCAAGCCTCGCCTGAAAGACCTGGTGGCCGCCCTGTATCGGGCAGTGCCCAGCGGGGTCGGCTCCAAGGGCGGGGTGGGCAAGCTGTCGCAGAGTGATCTTCTGCGGGTGCTGAAGGACGGAGCCGGCTGGGCCATTGCACACGGCTATGGGGCGCAAGAGGACCTGCAGTATTCCGAGGAGCGAGGCTGCCTCAAGAACGCCGACCCCGAGCTGGTGAGCGAACGGGCCCTGGCCCGGGGCGCGGATCAGGTGGGCACGCTGGGCAGCGGCAACCACTTTCTGGAGCTGGATCGGGTCGCCGAGATCTACGACACGACCGCGGCAGAGGCGCTGGGGTTGCGCCAAGATGGCGTGGTCTATGCGATACACTCCGGTTCGAGGGGCCTCGGGCACCAGGTCTGCGATGACTTTTTGAGGGTCATGGATCGGGCCATGCGCAAATACGACATCCACGTGCCGGATCGGCAACTGGCGTGTGCGCCCATCCAATCGCCGGAGGGACAGGAGTACCTGGCAGCCATGGCCGCGGCAGCCAATTTTGCCTGGGCGAATCGACAGGTCATGATGGCGAACGCGGCTGACGCCATCATGCAGGTCATGAAGCTGAGCCCCAAGGCGCTGGGACGGCGGCTGATCTACGACGTCTGCCACAATATCGCCAAGTTCGAGAAGCATCAGGTCGACGGGCAGAAAGACGTCACCGTCTGTGTCCACCGCAAGGGGGCGACTCGCGCGTATCCGCCGCATCACCCGTTGACGCCGGCGGCCTACCAGGACATCGGGCAGCCGGTGCTGATCCCCGGGGACATGGGCCGCTACTCGTTTGTCCTGGTGGGCAGCGAGCGCGCCATGCAAGAGAGCTTCGGGAGCAGTTGCCATGGCGCGGGGCGAGTCATGAGCCGAAGCAAGGCGATGAAGGTCGGGCAGGGCCGCCATCTGCGAGATGAACTGGAAAGCGCCGGCATCATCGTCATGGCGAAAGACGGTCGAACGCTCATGGAAGAGATGCCGGACGCCTACAAAGACGTGAACGCGGTGGTCGACGTGATGGCGGGGGCGGGTCTATCGAAAAAGGTTGCCAAGCTGGTGCCCATCGGGGTGGTCAAGGGCTAGATGCAGATCAAGCATGCCTCCCAGGCCCTGCCGCTGACCGTCGAGCCCCACATCTTCGAGGTGCTGCTGGCGGTTTCCATGCGGGAGCTACAAGAGGCGGTGCACGTCCTCTCCATGCCGCGCCACGTCGAGGCGAACCCGGAGAACAACGACTCGGTGCGCAAGTTTCTCGGCAACGTGTTCCGCAGTTATGGCTACGACGTGCAGTTGCAGGGGCATCAGTTCAATCTGTTCATCGCCCCGCCCGACTACGTGGGCACGCCGTGTCTTTTGCTGGGGGCCCACTATGACTCTTCGGTGGAGTCGCCCGGGGCCGACGACAACGCCAGCGGAGTGGCTGTGTTGATGGCGTGTGCGAGAATCCTGCAGCAGTTTCCGCCTCGCCATCCGGTCCTCTTTGCGTTCTTCAATGCCTACCAACAGGAAGTGAGCGGGTCAGCCGAGTTCGCCGCCATGCTGGCGGCGCAGCGCAATCAACCGGTGCGGGAGGCGTTTATCCTGGAGTGCGTGGGCGTGTGTGCCGACCGACCCTACAGCCAGCGGACGCCGCGGGGCATTCCGGGCCTGCCGGACCATGGCAACTTTCTGGGTCTGCTGGCCAACTGGGGGTCGCGGCACGTATTGGAATCGGTGTTGCGGGTGGCCCGGACGTACGTGCCGGACCTGCCCGTCGTGGGCATGCACGCACCGACCGCCAGCACGACCTGGCGGGGCGACCACACCCCGTTCTGGCGGGCCAATATTCCGACGGTGTTGTGGACTGACACGGGCGAATATCGAAACCCCCACCATCGCAAGCCGACCGATACCTCGGACCGCCTGGACTACCCGTTCATGCAGCAGGTGCTGTTGCTGCTCCTGTCGTGCGCCCTGCACACCCCGCCGCCAAGACTACGAGACCCCGACGAGGACTGACGTAAATGAACAAAGTCGACATCAAGACCGAAGACGGCATCTGTCCCGCTTACGAATTTCGCCCCAGCCAACCGTCGCAAGACTATTTTGCCGATGGCGACGCCCCCTGGCCGGGCGTCCTCATGTTCATGGATGGCCTGGCCATCCGTCCTGTCCTGTTCCAGATGGCGCAGCGGTTGGCCAATGGCGGGTACTTCGTGCTGCTGCCGGACCTCTTCTATCGGGCCGGGCCCTACGAGCCGTTCGACGCCGCCCGGGTGTTCACCGACGAAGCCTATCGGAAGGATGTGCTGGGCAAGTACTTTACCAGCACCAGCAACGCCAAGGCGGCAGTCGATACCCGAGCCTTCCTGGCGCACATGGTTGCCTCCAAGGACGTCCGCAAAGGTCTCTTGGGCACCCATGGTTACTGCATGGGGGGGGGCATGGCGATCACGGCGGCAGGGACGTTCCCCGACCGGTTCGCCGCCGCGGCGTCCTTCCACGGCGGCCGTCTCGCCACCGACGTACCCGACAGTCCGCACCTGCTGTCCAGCCGCCTCAAGGCTCGAGTCTATATCGGGTCGGCGGTGGAGGACGAGTCCTTTCCGCCAGAGCAGGCTGCGAAGCTCAAGGACGTCTTGGACAAGGCCGAGGTCGCCTATCGGATGGAGACTTACGAGGGCGCTCGCCACGGCTGGACCATGTCCGACGTGCCGGTCTACCACCCCGAGGCCGCCGAACGCCACTGGGAAGCGCTGTTCGATCTGTACCAGGAAACCTTGCGCTGAGCGAGGGGGAAAGCCTCTGGCGCCAGGCGGCCATCGCCTACGAGGGCGGCGATCATGCCCGTGCTGAGTCGATCTACCTGCGAGCCCTGACGCTTCTGGAGCGAGCCGACGATCGGTGCCAGGTCTGGTGGAATTTGTCGTTCGCAGCAGAACAGACAGGCCGGCCCGCAGCCGCGGCTCGATACACCCAGGAGGCTCTGGCGCTGGCTCCGGCCGGGCGCCTCGGGGCGTGTCTCGAACGCCTGGCATGGTGCGAGATGATGGCTCCCGACGTGACGGCCTGTCGGCACACCCTCAAACGCTTGATGTCCTGTGGACCGCTCTCTGATTCGGCCTGCCAGATGCTGCTGGCGGCGTATCGAGACTGTCCAGATCCGGAGGTCCTGGCGCGACTGGTGAGCGCCGAGCCGGTAAAACACAACCACTTTCTGCGGGGGGCACTGGACCGTCTCATGGGTCAAATGCAGGTGGGGCCTCCCCCCAAAGGGCGGCTGCATCCGATTCTGCAATCTCGCTCCCTGAACCGCATCCGGATCTACCCCGTCGTCATAAAGGCCGGGCGCAACGACCTGCTGGTCGCGGTCAACGGCCTGCTGGCCTTTCATCGACAGGAGTTTGGCCACCCTCTCGAGGTTCAGCCCATACTGGAGTCTGCACTCGACATGACGGTCGAGGCGTTGTTCGAGGGGACTGACAGCGACGAATTGTTGTGTCGAAGTGTCGGTTTGCGTCCGGGTCCTTCCGACGTGGTGGTGGTCGGGGTGGGCGGCCAACCGGGGCACGGGCCGATGGGGTTCACGACCGGCCGGGTCGCCTTCTTCAGCCTGCCGCGCCTGGTGTGGTGCGATGCGTTGCTGGCCCATGAGTTCTATCACGCGGCACTGGACCTGGAGCATGCGGACGGTGAAGCTGACGTGTTCGACCCGGCCTCCGTCATGGCGGTGCCGTCTCTGTTGAGCCAGGTAAGCGACACGCAAAAGGGGGCGTGCGTGACTTCCGGCAAGGCCTGGCGGCTTGGCCGCTCGGGCGAGGCCGCGGCCCGAGCCCGCCGGTTTGGCGACGCTATCGAATGGTATCAGAAGGCTCTGGCGGCCGATCCCGCGCAACGCTATGCGATCCTGGGTCTGGCTGAGGCCTGGGTCTGGGAAGGTCATTTGGACGAGGTGACCCGGCTTCTGTCGAATCCATATCATTGGGCGGTGCGGGCTCTGGCGGGTCACCTGCTGGCGGCGGGCAGGGTGCAGGAGGCGAGCCAGGTCATGGAGAGCTTGCCGAGTGGCCAACAGGCTTGCCTCTGGCACGACGCCGGCTATTTCGACCAGGCTTTGGAGGCGTACGAAAAAGATGCCTCACACGGGTATGCACAGGACGGCATGGCAGCCTCCTATATCGGACAAGGCCGGTGGCGGGAGGCGGAGCTCATTCTGTTGGGGCGCCTTCGAAGCTCGCCTGAGTCGCCGACGTTGCACGGCATGCTCGCCCAGGTGCGGGCGGCGCGGGGAAACAGGCGGGGAGCCATGGAGGCAATCCGATACGCCGTCGCGATGCCTGGGAGAGACAGCCCTTTTGTGGGCCGGATGGCGAGAAGCTCCGTGTATCGGTTGCTGCGAGACTGGCAGAAAGCTGCGGGCCAGTTGAGGCACCTGGTGAAGGCAGCCCCCTGCCCTCAAGGACCCTGGCTGGACCTGGCCTGGTGCCTCTGGATGGCGGGTGCGGTGGATGACGCCCTGCAGGCCTTCCAGTCGGCTGTTCTAGCCTCACCATCAATGTCGCTTTCGTCCCGTTTGGCGCAAGCCTGGCTGGATCACCTGCGGTCGAAGTCGCCGACCCCGCTGGCTCACACCATGCCCTACAGCATCCCCGCCTTGCACCTGGACGTCCTCCTCTCGGGAAACCCCGCATCGCAAAAGCGACTGTCCCGGTTGACAGGACGGTGAGCCGGCGCGATAATCGTCTTACCTTCATCTTACTGGAGAATGACATTGGAAAAGACGCGGCTGTCCAGCAAAGGCCAGATCATCATACCGTCCGCTATACGGCAGGCCCATGGGTGGCATCCGGGACTAGAGTTCACAGTAGAAGACCGCGAGGATGGGATTGTGCTCCGACCCTGCAAAAGGTTTGGCGATACCCAGTTGTCCGATGTCGTGGGGTGCCTGGGGTACGACGGGCCCCGCAAGACGCTTCGGGACATGGAGGCGGGAATAGCCGAGGGTGCCCGCAAGCGCACGTGATAGCACTCGATACCAATACCATCGTCCGCCTGCTGGCCAACGATGACCGCCGGCAAGCCGAGCGCGTGGCCGCACTTTTATCTCGCGAGGAAGTCTGGATTCCCAAGACCGTCCTCCTCGAGGCCGAGTGGGTCTTGCGATACAGCTACGACATCGATCCCCTCCGCATTCAACAGGGCTTTGAGAACCTGCTGGGGCTGTCACAGGTCACCGTGGAAGACGAGAGCGCCGTGGCCCAGGCTGTGCAATGGTTTGGCCGCGGACTGGACTTCGCCGATGCCTTGCACCTGGCCTCGAGTCCCGGCATGCGCTTCGCCAGCTTCGACCGGGAACTGGCCAGAAAGTCTCGACGTCTGCCGGACGCCCCCACAGTGTTTGAGCCTTGACGGTCCTGCTTACACGGCCCGTTGTCGGCGGCGCCCCATCTCGACGGGGCGGAGATCGAAACCGAACCCCGTCTCGTTGAGAATGTCCAGCACGGGGGTCGTGTCGTTATAGGCCACCATGGCGATGGCGCCTAGTCCCCGGTTGAAAGTATCCACGCCCTCGGAGGGGGCATCGGCTGTCTCCAACTGCTTTCTCATGACCGAGACCTCGTCTGTCAGGCCCAGCAGGATGCTTTTGCAGCGGTACTTCCGCTCGAGCACTTTGCCCACCACCAGTCGGGGGCAGCAGTTCTTGTAAGGCGGCTTGAGGGTGACCACATCGTACAAGTTGAGGCCAGTGCAGTTCGGAATGTTGGCCAGCCGGACCCTGACCGGGTCGACCACCTCCACCCACCCGGTCTCGTGTCGGGCGTAATGGGCACAGAACCGCTCCGGCTCCTTGACCGGCAAGATGTCGGCCAGGGCCTGGCCCAGGCGAAAGCAGTCCTCGCACAATGGATCCTGGTCCAACTCCCAATCGATAGGTTTCTTGCAGATTCGACATTTCATTGGAATCATTTGACACGCCTCCAGACGCCGCCCGTTCGCCCGCCCAGAGCCTCATCCTGCTGGCGCCAGCCCTTTTCGGCTTGGTTATATATAGACTGGCGGCCGAATTTTGCACTAGAAATTTGCTATGTATAGCCGGCAGTCCATATATAGAATGTCCCGGCTCACGGGTGATCCTTTGGCTCGAACACCACGACCTGGCGGTGGGTGTCGAAGTGGGCCAGGTAGTTGCACGGCACGAGGAGCACCCAGTTCTGGGCCCGGGTGGGCGACTGGCGATCCTGGCGGGACTCCCACTTGCCCAGGATCTCCGTCCAGAACGGGTCTGGCCCCTGGTAGCTGAAGGCCCCCTTCCTGCCCTCCATGTGCACACGGGAGGGGCCATGCGCCACGTCGGACACCTGCGCCTCCAGCGGGTCTTGGGGAGGCACGGCGTCAGCCACGAGGGTTGCCCCACGAATTCCAGTAGGTCAGCTCGCGGGCCGGCTTGCGAGCGGCCGGTTTGAAGTCGGTGCCCGTATAGAAGGCCACGGGCAGAAGGCACGCCTGCGTCACCTTGGATGGAATGTTCAGCAGGTTGGCCGCCTCTTTCTCGTACACCAGGTGGAGCGTCGTCCACGCTGCCCCCAGCCCCCGCGCTCGGGCCGCCAGCATGAACGACCACGCCGCCGGCAGGATGGACCCGTACAGGGCGGCCTGCTGTTCCTGCGTCCCATGCTCGACCCGCCCTTCGATACACGGGATGACCATGGCGGGCACCTGCTCCATGCGGTCGGCGAGCCAGGTGGCCGAGTCTACCAATCGGGTCACCTCGGGCGGCTGATCGCCCTGGTACTTCTGGGCGTACTCGCTAAACGCTTTCCGATACAATTCAGCCAGGCCCTGTTTGCGGGGAATGTCGGTGACCACCATGAACGTCCACCCTTGCCGATTGGACCCCGACGGCGCCTGCAAGGCGATTTCGATGCACTTCTCGATCAGCTCCGGCGGCACCGGTCGGCTCAGGTCGAGCCGTTTGCGCACCGATCGCGTTGTGGTCAGCAGCCCATCCACCGTATTCAAATCCATGCTCACAACCTCTCAATCTCTTCCGGTCGTACCCGTAGACGAAGCGAGCCGACCTGGACTTCCACCCGCCCGGCCGCATTCTTCAAGACTGTTCCCTCCTGTCCGAATGAGTGCACGTAGACGGCCTGGCCCGGCGACAGATCGACTTCTGTCCGTCCCGCCCGGACGGGCGCCAGGTCGGCCAGGACCCGCTCCAACTCTGCCAGGCGGCTCTCTGCTGTTCGCCCTTCGATGCGAGCTTCCGCCTCCAGGTCGTCCACCGCCACCGGTTCTTCCGCAAGCGGCGCCTCGTCGACCCAGAGCCGCTCCAGCACGTCCCCGAGGGCCTGGGCGAGACGGCCCTCCGCGGTCTCCGAGAGCACCCCCAGCGCCAGTGGGTCCCGGGCCAAGGCCGCGGCCAGTTCCACGGTCAGCCAGCGAACCTCTGCCTCGGTGGCCCGCCGCCGGCGCTCCACGTCGGCCAGCCGCAGGCGAGTCGCTTTCAAGACCTCGTGCAGTTCCGTTCGCACCGCAGCGACCGCCTGTTCGCCTGCTGCTCGAGTCACCGACAGCACACTTTGCCGTTCCCCTTCGACGGCGTCGCGCACGGCCGCCAGCCCCTTGCGCTCCTCCTCCAGTCGCGCCATCTCCTGTTGCAGCCGCACGTCCCGAGCCTGCGTGGCCGACCGCTCCTCTTCCAGATCCGAGAGAAGCCGATTGACCGTGTCGCTGCCCTGGCCGAGGAACCGCCGGGCGAGCGTCAGCAGGTCTTCCGGCAGCCCCAGGCGGCGCGCGATGGAGAGCGCATTGGACCGTCCCGCCACCCCCATGGTCAACCGATACGTCGGCTGCAAGGTGTCTATGTCGAACTCCACGGCCGCATTCACCATGCCCGGGACCGCGTCGGCCAGCGCTTTCAAATCCGACAGGTGGGTCGTCACCACCGTCATCGTGCCCCGATCGTGCAGCCACTGGAGCAATGCCTTGCCCAGGGCCGCGCCCTCGGCCGGGTCCGTCCCCGCCCCGACCTCGTCCAGCAGCACCAGCGTGGCCGGTCCGGCGTGGGGCAGGATCCGCAGGATTTGCGTCAGGTGGGATGAGAACGTGGAGAGGCTCTGGGCGATGCCTTGCTCGTCGCCGATGTCGGCATAGACCCCTTTCAAGAGGGGCACGCGGGAGTTTCGCCCCGCCGGTATCGGAAGGCCGGTCAAGGCGAGGACCGACAACAGTCCGATAGTCCGCAACGTCACCGTCTTGCCGCCGGTGTTGGGGCCCGTCACCACGACGGTCTTGGCGTCGTCCAGATGGAGGGAAATCGGCACCACGCTGGGCCCCAGCTTTTCCACCAGCAACGGATGCCGCGCCTCCGATAACACCAGGGCGCCCCCGATGTCGGGCAAGCTCGCCCCCAGGTCGCGCCCGTACTCGGCCGCGGCCATGACCGCATCGATGGCCCCGAAGGCTTCAACCCCCGCCAGGAGGTCGCCGGCGTGGAAGGCCACCACGCCGGACAACCGCCCGAGAATGGCCTCCACTTCCTTTTCCTCGGCGACCTGGGCGGCTCGGAGTCGGTTGCCCGGTTCCACGACGTCCCACGGTTCCATGAAGACGGTGGCGCCGGTGCCCGACTGGTCGATGAAGAGGCCCGGGAAGAGGGTGCGGTGTGAGGCCTTGACCGGCAAGACCCAGCGGCCCTGGCGGGCGGTGACCAGCGTTTCTTGCAACATGCGCGCGATGTCGGGTTGTCGGACGAGGCGCTGCAACCGGTCCTGCACGTGGGCCTCGAGCTGCCGGACCTGCCCTCGCAGATGGGCCAGCTTGGGCGAGGCCCGATCCAGCACCGTCCCGTCGGCGGCGAGCGCCCGGGCGATGTCGGTCTCGACCCGGGGCACGGGCTGCACGCTGACCACGCGCTCCGCCAGTTGAGGGGCCTGGGGATGGCTCCGGTAAAAGCGCAGGCCCGCTCCCATGAAAGACGCGAAAGCCTTGACCGTGAGCAGGTCCAAAGGGGGCAGAACCGCGCCCCGCACAGCCTTCTCCAGGGCAGGGCGAGGATCGACCAGGCCGCCGGGGGTGGGCAGGCCGCCGTGGTCGAGGAGACCCCACATCTCCCTTATCTCGCCCTGGCGACGGCGGATGAGCCGAGTCTCGTCCAACGGCCCCCACGCCAGCACCCGCTCCCGCCCGGGCATCCAGTGGCTGTGGGCGGCAAAACGCTCCAAGACCTGCGGATACTCCAGAATGCGGAGGGCATGGGGGTCGACCATGCCGCTCCGTTTCGCTCCGGGACAGGGACCACCCTTGGTTGGATGGAACGAAGTTCAGCATGCGGGTGGCCTTCATTGGTGACGTGCACGGCGACGTCGCAGCCCTGGCGTGGGCGCTCAGCGCGACCAAGGACGTGCCGCGCCGCATCTGCCTGGGCGACGTGGTGGACGGTCCGCCTTCGGGCGACGTCGAGTGCGTGGCCATGCTGCAGCGGGCCGGCCTGGAGGTGCTGCAGGGCAACCACGATCACTGGGCGGCCGAGAGCCACTTCGTGTCCAATCCGCAATCCGAGTCGGTGCGCCGCTGGCTGGCCGGCCTGCCCCGGCAGGTGGCTGACGGCGACTGGATGGCCTGGCACACCCGCTTTCAGGTGGTCGGCAACGAGGTCCACTGGGACTATCTCACCGACGAGCCGGCCGTGCGCCGCGTGTTCGAAAGCGAGGCGGCCTCCGTCATCCTGTGCGGCCATACCCATGTCCCGGCGGTGTATCGATTGCGCCACGGGGTCATCCAGGTCATCCCCGGGCGGCAGTTACAGGTTGCGCCGACCGTACACCTGGACGAGGGCGATCGCGTCCTGGTTCATATCGGACGCCCGACTCAATGCGTGGTGGTCTACGGCGACCGCAAGCTGTCGTTCACCTTTCGTCCGACGCCCCGCTTCGAGCGCCGCTTCTCACATCTGCTGGGTTAGCGGCGGATCCGGTAAAGCAGCCAGCGGGCTTGCAGGTCAAACGGTTTCTGGCGAACCCACCGCTCCAGGTGGTCATGCACCAGGGCACGGTCACCGGTCCGCAGTGAGCACCGGGCCAGACCGACCGTCGCCTCCCCATAGCCCGGGTCGATTTCAATCGAACGCTGGTAGTGGATAGCCGCCTGGGCAACGTCGCCAGCCTGAAGACACCAGTGGCCCGCCAGGATGTGGGACTCGGCGAAGTCGGGAAAGTAGCGGAGAAACCGGGTGACGAAGTCCTCCAGGGTGGCCGCCCTGGCATGCAGCAGCGCCTGACCGCGGCGACGGTACCGCAGGGCCAGTCGCTGATTGAGCCGCAGACTGGCCTCGATGACGCACAGGGCGGGATGCAGTTCGTGCACCGCTGACAAGGGACGCGACCCTGCGGCCTGGCGGCTCAACACCTGCCCGGCTCCGTCGAACTGCCAGAATTCGTCAGCCCCTCCTGGCCTGGCGCCCAACTGGACCCGGGCGGCGAACGCCTCGTCGTCGGCTCGCAAGAAGCCGACGGCGTTGTCCCCGGGCACCGTATCGACCGTGATCGGTACTCCCCACGTCTGCAGTCGTTCCGCGGCTTGCCCCAGCACGTCGTGTATCGACTTTTCCAGGCCGGCGCCCACCTGCCAGTGCATCGGGAGAAGGTGCTCCGGATGTTTGTCCGGTCGCAACCTTTCCAGATACAGAACGAAGCGCCGGGACAGTTCCGCATCGCGCAGACCCGTCATGGTTCCAAAGCTGATCTCGTGCAGTTGTGCCTGATCGACGGGAGAGGCCTCGTCAAAATGACGGGACTGCTTCTCGAAGATCAGGAGATTCGGGTGGCCGAGGGTTCGAAAGGTGCCGCTCTCGGCCCACGACGCCACCTGCCACACCACCCCGTCGCGTCCGACCACCACCGGGATCAGTCCACGCTCTTGAACAAAGCGGGTGAGGCCGTGCTGGCCACATTCATTCAGGTAGGTGTCTTCCTTGGTGACCGACGAGCTGGCATCGAACGCCAACCACAGGAGACGGCGAAGCATGAAAACGCTGGTACGGACATGTGGGTTCGGAAATGTCGGATACGCCTGGATGCGGCGCTGCGCCTCAGCGGAGGAGGTCTCGCTCCCAAAGAAACGCTGTAGAGTGCTCGCGCTCTCCAACGAACCGGCCACCCCGACGACCCCTACGTCGTCCTTTTCGGCGGCCGTCAGCAACATCTGCAGCCAGCCCGCCTGTTGGATTTCGCTATACGAATTCAGGAAGCAGACATAGTCGTGGGCTAGCTGACCGGCGGCGTGGTGGTACGCAGCCAGGTCGACCATGGGGTGTGGCGTCCGCACCAGCGAGCACGGCAGCCCCTCCATCAAGGCCAGGTACGCATCCGTATCGCCAACCGACTCAAAGCCGTTGAGAATCAATACCAGTTCGTGGGGACATCCGGCCGGGTGCTCGCGATACGACCGCAAGAAGCGCTTGACACAGTCCACTCCAAGCGGACGCCACACCAGGTAACAGACCGCCACCGCCGGGGTCATGGGGCAATCTCGGCGCGGAGCCTCAGCCTAGAACTCGCTGGCG
>DASYBA010000945.1:0-6682 GCA_036501005.1 Candidatus Xenobia bacterium
CTTCAAGGAAGAGGAAGAGACGCCGGCCGTGCCGCGCCGGCCGTCGCGCCGCCGGCAGGGGCGCCACAACGTCATCGTCAAGGGTCTGGACAACCTGCTGGTCAAGTTTTCCCGCTGCTGCACGCCGGTGCCGGGCGACGAGATCATTGGATTCGTGACCATGGGCAAAGGGGTCTCGGTCCACCGCCGGGGCTGTGCGAACTTCATGGCGCAATCCCGGGAGCAGCCCGATCGGGTCATCGTGTGCACCTGGGATGTTCCCGGAACAGAACCCATCTATACGGTCGATATCGAAGTCGAGGCTTTCGACCGCCCCGGCTTGTTGAGCGACATCATGAACGTGGTGAACGACTCCAAGGTGCCGGCCAAGTCGTGTTCCGCCCGCACCCGGGGGGACCGGGCGCTGGTGAAGCTGAGCCTGGAGA
This sequence comes from Candidatus Xenobia bacterium, assembly GCA_036501005.1. GTDB lineage: Bacteria > Vulcanimicrobiota > Xenobia > RGZZ01 > DASYBA01 > DASYBA01. Next base: position 426 of record DASYBA010000945.1, read on the forward strand.
TCGCCCACAAGCAGCAGCTCGAAGCGCTCATGAAGCAGGTCATGCGGCTCAAGAACATCATCCTGGTCGAGCGCGCCACCCATTCCAGCGGGCGCGAGCCGCAGTGAGGGCGCTCCTCCAACGGGTCACCGAGAGCCGGGTGGAGGTAGATGGCCAGGTCACCGGGTCTGGCAGTCACGGGCTGGTCGTGCTGCTGGGCGTGGGCCAGGGCGATGGCGACAAAGACCTCCAGTGGATGGTCGACAAGGTCCTCAACCTGCGCATCTTCAATGACGCCGAGGGCAAGATGAACCTGTCGGTGCTGGACGTGAAAGGCGACCTCCTGGTAGTGTCCCAGTTCACGCTGTACGCGGACTGTCGCAAGGGGCGGCGGCCGAGCTTCATCGACGCGGGTCCGCCGGAGCAGGCGAAGGCGACCTACGAACGGTTCGTGGTGGTCTGCCGGGAGCGGGGCGTGCGGGTCGGCGAGGGCCTTTTCCAGGCGCACATGATGGTCACGCTGACCAACGACGGCCCGGTCACCATCTGGCTCGATAGCAAGTCATAAAGGGTCTTCTCGACGTCCGGAACGAAAGAGCCGGCATGGGCAGCAGGTTGGTCGGGCGCGTGGGGTTGACGGTAGCGCTGGCCTGCGCCCTGTCGTTCGTGGGCTGGCGGTTTCCCACCGGGGGACGAATCTCGCTGGAAATGGTCCCCATCCTGGTGTTGGCCCTGTCGGACGGGGCTGGCGTGGGCACCTTGTGCGGAGCGCTTTTCGGAGCTTTGGACATGCTCCTGGAGGGGGCGGTCCGCCATCCGATAGAGGCGGTGCTGGACTACCTGGTGGCTTTCGCTGTGCTGGGCACGGCCGGATGGTTCAGCGGCCGATATCGAAAGGAGCACCGGTCGGAGGTGGCGGTCGCGGCCGTGGTTTTGGCGGTGGCACTACGGTTTGTCTGCCACACGGTCTCCGGGGTCTTGTGGTATACGGCCGGCAACTGGACCATGTCGGCGTTGTTCAACGCCAGCTATCTGGTGCCGGACGCGATCATGTGCGCGCTGCTGGTGCCGCAGGTGGCTCGACGAGTTGTCTAAGGTGGTGGTGGTGGCCGGCGGAGAGCCCTGTCCTCCGGAGTTCCTGCGGCATCAGGTCGGGCCGGGGACGAGGTTGGTCGCCGCTGACCGGGGGGCCGCGTACGCCCTGGCGGCCGGGGTCGTGCCAGACGAAGTGCTGGGAGACTTCGATTCGCTGGAGGCGGCCGTCGTATCGGATTTGCGACAGCGGGGCGTGCCGCTGCACGCTTATCGACCGGACAAGGATCAGTCCGATCTCGAGCTGGTGCTCGACCACGTGCTGGAGGGCCCGGTGACCGAGCTGGTGGTGCTGTGCGCCCTGGGCGGGCGGTTGGATCACCTGCTGACGAACGCCGGGGTGCTGCTGAGCGCACGTCGTCACAACGTATCGTGTCGGGTGCTGTCGCCGGAGACCTCGCTCTTCTACGTCGTGGGCGACGAGCCGGTCGAAGGCACGGGCGGCGACTGGGTCACCCTGTTGGCCATGAGCGATGCCGTCGAAGGTATCTGGTCTAGCGGCCTGAAGTATCCGTGGCGGGGCGAGACCCTGGTGCGGGGCAGCTCGCTGGGTCTATCGAACGAGTTGCTGGCGGAGGGGGCGCACATTCGAGCCGAGAGCGGAGACCTGCTGGTAGTGCATACCCGCCGATGATCGTCTGGGGGCGTCGCTTGCAGATGGCCGCGGCACTGGTGTTGCTGTTGTGTTGCGGGCTGACGTGGGTGCGGTTTCCCTTGTTGGAAAGCGTCATGGGGCTGCCGGGGTGGATCCTGCACGGCGGCCTGGTCGCGGCAGTGGCCATCATCGGACTGGTCACACGCTTTCGCATGCCGGGCCTGCAAATGGGTCTGGCGCTCCTGGCGCTGGGGCTCATCGGGATGGATGGCCACGTGATCGCGACCCGCACCGAGTACGTCTTGGACAAGCTGCAGTTGACCGTATCGGACAAGACGACGTTCTTGAGCCACCTCGGCATTGCGCTGCCGCGGCTGGCCCCGACCGGTTGGAAGCCGTTGCAGTTCGTGGGCTATGGGTTGTGGGCCAGTGCCGGGGCGGCGCTGGCGTGGCTCGGGGGCGCCTTCATGGAAGCGCGGGGGTATGCGATGCGGTATCCCTTCGCTTCCGTATTGCTGGGACGCCCGCAGTGCCGCGCCTGCCACTTGAACGTCTCGTTCGACATGGGTTTCTGCCCCGGGTGTGGCAAGCCGTTGAGCGGAGAGCAGGCGTGTGGGCGTTGCGGCGGGTCCCTGCGGCCCGGGTGGCGTTTCTGCCCGTGCTGTGCTAGTGCAGCGGGGCCGGAACCTGCGCCGCCGCCAGGATAAGGGCGAACTGCTCGCTCGATACGGACACGACGGTCAGGTGCGGGTGTCGGACCAGGTCGGTCTCCTGCAGGTCGTGACGGACTCGGGTCAAGGCGACAGGGTGGGGGAGGGCCACCGGCTGTTCCACGTCGACGACCAGGTAGCGCGGGTCGTCGTTGGAAATGTCGGGATACGGGTTGGAAGCGATACGGACGGTCCCGACAAAGGTGCGGTCCTGGTAGATGAAGGCTCGATCGCCCTGGCGGATGCCCTTCATGAGGGTCAGCGAGCGGGGTTCCCTGACCTGGTCCCAGGGGATGCGGCGCTGGGTGGCCACCAGTTGCTGGAATGAATACTCCGCGGGGTCGGTCTTCAGCACCCAGCCACGAGGGCTTCGCCCCCCGTCCGCTTCGCTGGGGGGCCCTCCGGATGGTTGTTCGACTGAGCCCAAGGGTGGGTTTTGCCGTGCTACCACATCCAGGGATTAGGCGCGGGGCAGGGGATGATCCTGCCCGGCCCGAAGGAGGCAGGCATGGCGACTGAAGCGGAACTGCGTGAGGCCTTGCAGGACATCTACGATCCGGAGATCCCGGTCAATATCGTAGACCTGGGCCTGATCTACGGTATTGAACAGGATGGCGGCAAGGTGACGGTCACCATGACGCTGACCACGCCCGGTTGTGGCATGGCGGGCATGATCGGCCAGGAAATCAAGGAGCGGCTGCTCATGATTCCAAAGATCGACAGCGTGGATGTCAAGATCGTCTGGGAGCCGCCGTGGTCTCCCGACCTCATCTCGGCTGAGGCCAAGGAAGTCCTGGGCATCTGACCACGGCGGCGTCGTCGGTCTAGAACGGGACGAGGTCCTCCGGTTGGAGCGACACGAGGATGTCCAGGCCGGCGACATCTCCGGGCACGGCGATGTGGGCTGCGGCCAGGACGGCCTTCCAATCGCGGTGCGGCACGGGATAGGACACTCTCGTCGGCTGCAGGCCTTTGACGGGCGGGCCGGGTGGCGTCTCCTCCTGGGGATAGCGGGCAATGATGGACAGGATCTTCTCGCCGTATCGGTTCACTTTCGCTTCCCCGACCCCGTGGATGGCCCGCAAGCTCTCCAAGGTGCCGGGTCTCTGGGTCGCGATCTGCAACATGGAGCGGTTGCTGAGCAGCCAATAGGGCGGGATGTTGAGTTCTCGTGACTCCTCGTGGCGCCACTCTCGCAGCGCCTCCAAGAGACGGGTAGGGACGGTTGAATCCAATGCATTGATTTCCATGGCACGACTCCTTTCAACTGATGTCGAAATGGTAGCCATCGGGCCTCACGTGATCCACGCCTTCGATGTTGCAGACGTGTGTACTTTTTGTGATGCGTGCCGCCCCCGTCGAGGTGCCCGCCGTATTGCTTGCCCGCCCGGACGGGCAACCGATTGGTCCTCCCGGCGACGGCCGTATCTGCTTGCCCGCCCTGACTGGGCAATTGACGCGACTTGCCCACCCGGACGCCAGGTGGCATGAAGCGATGTTGGCCGCGGGGCATTAGGGAGCGCACGCCGGTTCGCCAGGTACTCCGCCGGGAACAAAGGGGCGGCGGTGGCGACAGGGTGAACAGACTGGGCAGGAGGGGGCGGTGAAGAACGGGCTGTGGGTGGTGGTCGTAGTGGTCGTGGTGGCAGTGTGGGGCTGGGTCGGCGCCCGACGGGCCGTGCCCCCTCAGGTTCCGTCGGTCTCACCTTCGCCCCGGCTCGGGTCGGGCGGTGGACTGGAGCTGGGCTTTGGGGATATCGACGGCCGGGTGATGGTCGAAGTTGACGACAAGCGATTGATGTTCACGCCGCGGACCTGGCCGGCGTTTTCAGCCTTCGTGCGGCGGGCGGAGACCATGGCCGACTCGCAAACGCCCAGTGCGGTCACCGGCAGGAGCGACGGGTTCTTCCAGGACAGGGGCCGATCGGGGCGGGTCGGCATCAATGTTGAATACGCCCGAGACTTCCTCCAGTTCGTCTGGAACGACCCGGACGCCAAGGAGAACAGGCTCGTGCAGGTGGTCCGCAAGGACTGGCCAGACCTCAACCGCCGCCTGGCCGACATCGACCGCCTGGCGGCCACCCACCCTGCCCCGCCCTTCAGGATGTAAACCGCTATGCCAAGCGATATGAAATGGAAAAACGCCCATATGCGAGACGGGTTTCGGTGACACATACGCGCCCTTTTCTATTTCATAAAGTGCGGGGGTGCCTAGGGGGAGGCTGAGGGTGGCCTGGGAGGGGCGGTCCGTGAATGCCGGGCTCGCCGGCTGCAGCAGGCGCCAGGGGCAGAGGGGGATGACGTCAAAGCCATCGGCGTGAAGGACGGACGCTGGGTCCTGGTCGGGCTGGTGGTGGTGGCGGTGGTGGCATGGGTCGTCGGCAGACGCACTCCGCTGGCGGATGGTCCCCCATGCCTCCTGCAGTTCGCCTACGAGACACCCCCCGGGCGGCCCGCTGTCCTGATGCGACGTGGACAGGGCCAAGCCTGGGTGGGGGTGGAGCTAGAAGACTTGCAGTGGAAGGCCCTCTGCAGTTTCATCAAGCGGGCGGAGGCTGACTCGCTTCCCGCCAGGTCAACAGGCACTGGGTTCTTCCAGGAGGCCAACTGGCCCGACGCCCATGTGGGCATCGACGTGAGTTACCATACTGACCTCCTGCTTTTCGAGCGGATCGATAGTGACCCGGCTCAGTACGTCACTGTCAGGGTGCCCAGGTGCGATTGGCCTGATCTCAATCGCAAATTGGATGGCATCAATAGAATGGTCGCAGGTCGATGAGGAGAGCCCTCCTGGCAGCTTTCGCCTTCAGCACGTTTGCCGTGGCGGCACCCTTGACCATGGTCCCCCTCCCCGTCGAACGGTACCCCAAGGCGGGGCCCTTGGCGATGGCCGTCTACCTCACCCGTCCCCAGGCCCAGGGCTTTGCCGCCGCCCAGGCCGCCAGCACCATGGGCATTCCGCTCGTCGTCACCCGCGACCTCACCACCGCCATGCAGCACCCCTTCATCGTATCGAACGGGCCCCTGCTGGAGCTCACCCCCGACCAGTGGAAGGACCTCCGTCTCTGGATTCACGCCGGCGGCACCCTCGTCATCGACGACTTCAGCACGCCGGAAGTCCTGGGTCTGCTGGGGGCCACGAAGGTCGTGCCCGCCACCACCCGCCAGCACTTCGACCTGCCGGGCGCCGACGGCCTACCGCAGCCCCTGCCGGTCGTGGGTCACCAGACCACTGCCCTGATCGGTCCTCCCCCCGCCCAGGTGGTCTCCCGTTTCGACGATGGCTCGGCTGCCGTCGTCGACCACCCCTACGACTGGGGTCACGTCATCGGCATCGGGGTGCCCCTGGACGACCTCGCACCGCTCCATCGGGACGCCCTGCAGTGGACGCTTCGCACCTGGTACTCGCAGTACGCACCGGGTGCCGCCTGGCTCGATCCGGCCCCATCGGCTCTCAGCGGCCACCTGGCCATCACGCATCCCGTCACCGCCTGGCCCCGCATGCAGCCCTTTGTGGCCCTGGAGCAGGCCCATCAGATCTGCGCCACCTGGTTCGCCGACGGGACCCGTTTCGACGTGACCGTGCTCCGCCGCTTGAAGCAGGCCGGCATGGACCTGGCCGTCCAGGCTCCCACCCTGGAAGAAGGCGCCCGGGCGCGCCACTGGCTGACCAGCAAGTTTCCCGACCTGCGGGTGGAGACGTTCAGCGGGGCGCCGGGCGAGAGTCCCCTGCGGTGGTCGTCCCTGGCGTCGGCCGGCTACAAGAACGACCTGACGTTACCCGACGTGGGCTGGTTTCCCGAGCCCAGCATGGAGAACGGGGGCAGCGAGCGGGAATCTCCCATCCTGGAATTGGCACGACTGCCCGGGGCCTCGCTGGA
>DASYBA010000946.1:0-7442 GCA_036501005.1 Candidatus Xenobia bacterium
CGACCATGTTGTCGGCTCCCGACACGACGACGCTGCCCCCCGCCCCGGCCCCGCCCGACACGCTCGCGCACAAACCACTCAAGGTGAAGGCCGAAGCCCTGACGCCGGACAGCAAGCGATACATGGCGGTGGGCCTCCTCAAGGAGTCTCGCCTCAAGACGGTGAGCCTGGTCGTGGAGAAGGCGTCAGGCAAACCGCTGGTGGCCTATCAAGTACACCTGCCGCCCCGTATGTCGCCAGATGAGATTCGGCAGCGCCTGGAGAAGACCGGGACCTCGCTGGCGCGTCTTTCGCACCCCCGCATTCCGCCCTTCCTGGGCTACCAGTCCACCGCCACGGGTCATTGGCTGTTGTTCGAATTTGTCGACGGATTTCCGCTCGATGCCTATGAATCCGAATGCCTCATGATCTCGGACGACTGGGTCGTGTGGTGGTTCCACCAGATGCTCCACCTGTTGGCGGATCTCCACCTGACCGGGCTGCGGGTCGGAGGGTTTGCGCCTCGGCACTTGCTGGTCTCGCAGCAGAACCTGTGCCTGGTGCACCTGGGGCTCATCGAGAGCCTGCACCCCATGGCGGCCCTGGGATCACCGCAAAAGCTTCCCTTCGCCGCACCCGAGCACACCGGCTCGGTGCAAACCGTTCCCTCCGACCTGTATTCGGCCGCGGCAGTCGCCTGGTGGCTCGTCACGGGCTTTCCCCCCGTTCCCATGCCGGGGCTGACCCTGTCGGTCGTGCAGGGGGTCATCAAGAAGATTCGTCCCGACTTTCCCCCCCCCGCCATGCTGGTCTTGAGCCGGCTCTTGCAGATCAACCCGGCCGAGCGGTATGCATCAGCCGACGAGGCCATCCAGGCCCTCAGTCCGGGGGTGCCCGTGATGGACGTCCTCGTCCGGCCGCCGCAGGCGCCCACTAAGATCCAGATTCGATTTTTCGGCGAAGAGACCATGGCCAAGCTGGACCGCAAGGCGGCGGCGTTGGAGAGCAAGGCCGCCGCAGCATCGCTGCCCAAGGCTCCGGCGGCCCCCAAGGCTGCCCCCGCCGAGGCCGAGCTGCGGGCGGCGCTAGCGCCACCCGTCGCCATGCCGGGGGCACCGGTACGCCCCGCGCAGAGGCGGCTGCCCCCCTGGACAAAATGGGGTATGGCGGGGGCCTTGGTCATCCTGACAGCCGGGGTGCTGCGACTTCCGTTCCGGGGGCAGCAGCCGACAACGACCGTGTCCGCTGCCCCCACCGAGCATCCGCTGGCGGTCCGGTCCGACCCCGCAGGTTCGAGCTCACCGGGCCAGCCCGGGCCTGACCTGTCGGGCCAGCCGGTCGACGAACAGCCAGAGCTTCTGCAATCGGCCGGGGGGAGCTCCATCCGGTTGGACGCTGGCAGCAATTACGAGATGGCTCAGGGCACGCTTCATTTGACGTCCGGTCAGGCCGAGGTGGAGGCGACCAGCACCGACCAGGTCAATCTTCGGCTGCCGACGGGCGAGGTCCACTGCCAGCCCGGGAGCAAAGTCGAGGTCACCGTGAACGACATGGGCATGTCGCGTATCCACTGCGATGCCGGCCAGGTCCGTTATCAGTCAGCCAGTGGCCTCAGTACACTCGGTCCAGGGGAGAGCGTGACCCTGGCAGCACCGCCGCCTTCCCGTCAGTGATCGGGCGTCGGCGATGGATCGGCATACTGGCGAGCCACCCACTGCTTGAGGTTGTATTCGAACGTCCCGTCGGTCACCACCGGCCGGAAGACAATGCTCCCGTGTCCGACCATGCGCAGGGCCGCGGCCATCTGGTCCGCGTGCGGGTCGTGTGGATCGGAGGTGAGCCGCATGAGGCCCACCACGTCGCCGCCTGCCTTGACAGTGCTGACGTGACTTTCGTCGGCGCCCAGCAGGAACCCGCGCTCGAACTGTAGCCCATCGACCAGCGGATGCTGGGTCGCCGCATACACCACGGCGGTCAGCAGAGCCACGTGGCGCTGGCCGCCATACGGCTGGCGCTCGAGGGTGGTGGCGCTGAGGACGCGCACGTCGAGCGGGGCCGGCTCCATGCCGAAGCGCGGCGCCAGGCGACAGTCGGAAAACCACAAGCTGCCGCCCTTCTGCACCCACTCGAGCAGGTCGGCGGTTTCTTCGTCGGTCAGTGAGGCAAGCTGGACGAAAATGACGGCCGTGTCGGGTCCCAGGTACTCTCGCAGGTGGGAGCGATTGGCCGGCACCAGGAGGGTCATCTTGAGCGGGCGGGGGGCGCTCAAGGCGGTCGCGGTGAGCAACAGAACGAGGAGGCAGGCAAGCTTTCGGTGCATGGCCTGAGGTTCTCGATCGGACGGGAGAACCTTTCTGCAGGGAGGGCATGGCGGGGTTCCGAAGGCTAGGCTCCCATTTTATCAGGAGGATAGTCTTGAACAAGCGGTTCGGTTCGATAACCCTGGGTCTCGCCCTCATCTTCAGCATGCGAGCCGGCATGGCCGCACCGGCCGGCTACGATCCCACCAACCTGGACCGCACCGCCCCTCCGGGCAAGGATTTCTATCAATTTGCCGTGGGCGGCTGGCGGGCCGCTCACCCCATTCCCCCGGAATACCCGGAGTGGGATGCGTCGTCGGAATTGGAAGAGTCGAATCGAGCCAAGCTGCACGACCTCTTGGAGGCCGACGTATCGGCCGATGCGGGGGGCGAGACCCGCCAATTGGGGGATTACTACAGCTCCGGCATGGATGCCGATGCCATCAACAGGGCCGGGTTTGAACCCATCAAGGCCGACCTGGATCGTATCGAAGCCGTCAACAGCCTGGCCGACCTGGAGAAAGTGGTCGCCGCAGTGCATCGCGATGAGATCAACGCCTTCTTCAGCTTCGGGCCGGACCAGGATGCCCGCAACTCCGGCATGAACCTGGCCGAGATCAACCAGGACGGCCTTGGGCTGCCCGATCGAGATTACTACATCAAGACCGACGCCAAGACGCAAGCCATCCAAAGGGCCTATCGAAAGCACGTGACGCAGACGTTCGTGCTGCTGGGCGAAACGCCGGACGTGGCGTCCCAGCACGCCGACACCGTCTACCAATACGAGCGGCAGATCGCGTTACGTTCTCGCAACAACGTCGACCTGCGCGACCCGGTCAAGAACTATCACCGCATGACGTTGGCCGACCTGGAAAAGCTGGCTCCCAGCTTTCCCTGGTCTACCTACTTGGCCGACACCGGCTGTCCGTCCGATACGCCCATCAACGTATCGCAACCCGAATTCGTGCGGGCTCTGGAACAGATCTGGACCACGCAGCCTCTGGCCGACACGCGCACCTACCTCCGCTGGCAACTGGTGAACGGGGTGGCGCCGTGGCTATCGGACGCCTTCGTCGACGAGGACTTCAGCTTTCACGGCAAGACGCTGAAAGGGCTGCAGGCTTTGCAACCGCGCTGGAAGCGGGTGCTGCACACCATCGACGACACCATGGGTGAGGCTTTGGGCAAGCAATACGTGGCGAAGTGGTTTCCGCCGACGGCCCGGGCCCAGGCGCTCAGCATGGTGCAAAACCTCAAGGCGGTGCTACGGGAGGACCTGAAGACGCTGCCCTGGATGAGCGCGGCCACCCGCCAGAAGGCTATCGAAAAACTTGACGCCATGCACGAGAAGATCGGCTACCCTGACAAGTGGCGGGACTACTCAGGTCTGCACATCGACAAGACTTCCTATGCCGGCAACGTGCTGCGGGCCAGACAGTTCGACTTCGCCTTTCATATCGCACAGATCAACCATCCGGTCGACCGCTCGCTATGGGACATGACGCCCCCGACCGTCAATGCCTACTACAACCCGGCCATGAATGAAATTGTCTTCCCGGCGGGCATCCTGCAACCGCCGTTCTTCGATCCGCAGCAGGACGACGCCCTCAACTACGGCAACACCGGGGCGACCATCGGGCACGAGATGACGCACGGCTTCGACGACCAGGGCTGCTTGTACGACGCCCAGGGCAACCTCAAGAACTGGTGGACGAGACAGGACATGGCCCATTTCCAGGCGCGCACCGTGGCCATCCAGAGGCTGTTCGACAGCTACCAGATCGGCGACGGTCTGCACGGCAACGGCAAGCTGGAGTCGGGCGAGGCCATCGCCGACCTGGGCGGCTTGAAGATCGCCTATCGAGCGTACGAAAAGTCGCTGCAGGGCAAACCCAGGACCGTCGACGCCAACGGCTTCACCCCCGAGCAGCGCTTCTTCCTGGCCTATGCCTTGAGCTGGGCTTGCAACGACCGGCCGGAGTACGAGCGGCTCATGATGCTGACCAATCCCCACCCGCTGGAGCAGTTCCGGGTGCGGGGGACGGTCTCGAACCTCCCCGAGTTCGCCCAGGCATGGCACCTCAAGCCCAGCGACCCGATGGTGCTCCCCCCCGACAAGCGTACTGAAATCTGGTAGCGCCGGTCCTTAAGACGCCACTCGGGGTCGGCGGCGAACAACCCGTCGCCCCACGTTGCCACCAGGATGGTCAGGTTGTGCATCGGTTGCCCCCTAGGACTGCTGGCGTTTGCCCTTCAGGGTCTTCTCGGCGGCCTCTGGCTTGAACGGCTTGGGCAGCATCCGGCGGAAGGTCTTGGCGTACAGGTACGCATCGCCCGGCCAGCGGGCTGAGACGTAGTGGCGGTCCTGACAGACGAAGGCGTTGGAGTCGTCTTTGTCGGTGCCCTTGCTGGTCAGTGCGAAAGGGCCGCCGATAAACTGCGCCGCGGGGTTGTAGAGGACGGAGCGGACCTCCTGCTCGACCGTCTGATCGTAGGTTCGATAGTACTTGCCTCGCTTCCAGGCGGTCATGTAGTAGGCGGCCATTTCCATGTACTGGCGCAGACATGTGGTTCCCATGTCGGCGAGCACGCTCTTGCCCGTGGCTGGATCGATGGTGCGGGCCAGCACGATGGTGCCGTGACAGATGGCGCCGACCGGGCGTTTGAGGGTCCAGAAGGCGGCGACCGTTTCCTGCAGCGTCTTGCTCTCCAGGTATTGGCGCATGCCCTGGGCGTGGCCGCCGGTGAGGAGGAGGCCGCCAAAGTCGGTCGCTTGGACACTGTTCCAGGCGACCGGAGAGCGGAACTCAGGCGATTGCTCCATCTCGTGGTAAAAGGCCTTCGGTTCAGCATCCGCGCCCAGTTGTCCAAAGATGACGCCGGTCAGGAGCAGGGGGTCGCAGGCGGGTGCACTGCCACCTTTTTCCGTAGCGAACACGACCTGGTGACCTGCCGCGGTGAGCTTCTTCCATGGAACGGCAATCTCGGTGACGTCGAAGTCACGGTCGGGGAGCGGGGCCAGCACTTTCGCCATGCGAAGCGGTTCGGCTTCGCTGGGGTTGGCTCCTGGGTGGGTCGGGGTATATCTCCATAGGGTCCCCGTGAGGACCCAGGAGGATTGGAATGTTTGGAATTCGCCGACAACCCGTGGTCACCCAGCCGGTGGTGGAAAAGCCTGTCCAGGTGATCACGCCGGAGCCGCAGCCCGTGGTGAACGTGCCGGCCCCGGCCGTAGTCAATGCGCCGGCACCTGCCGTGGTCAATCAGACGGTCGCGACCCCGGTCGTTACCACCGTCCCCAGCCGATGGGACCAGTTCCGTGAGGCAGTGTCCCGTCGAATACAGGACATCGTCATCTTCATTTTTTCGATAGCCGCGCTGCTGATCGTCGTGCGCTTCGCCCTGCTGGCCCTCAACGCCGGCACCAGTTCCGCATTCGCGGGCTACATGATGGCCTGGAGCGATCCCTTGGTGGCACCTTTCAAAGGCCTCTTCAGCAATCCGACGGTCGCCGGGTTCACGACCTTCGAAGTCGCCGACGTGGTGGCCCTGCTGGTCTACGCCATCGTGACGTCCATCGTGTGTCGAATCGTGTCGCTCCTGCTGACGCCATACGTGCCCGGCCGCCGCATCGTTCGCCCGTAGCCCTCTCCATTCCGCCGGCCACGATGAAGCGGGCCTCGCCTAACCGCAGCATCTGGCTGGCCATTAGCACCGACGCGTTCCGGCGGCGCAGGCCATGGCGACCGTACAGGCGGATTTGTCGGACGGAATTCCGGCCAGCCGGGCCGCCGTTCGGGCCGGGTTTGTGCCGTTGCCGGCCTGTCGACAGCACCCCAGGATGACCTCATCGACCTGGTCGGGGGGTAGCCCGGCCCGCTGGACCGCCTCACGCACCGCGGCGGCCCCCAACTCATACACCGGCGTCTCCCGGAAGGCCCCGCCGAACTTGCCCATTACTCACCCGCTGGCGACCCGCGCTCAAACGGGGGACGGACCTGGCCTCTCGCTCAATTTGAGCTGGTCCAGCATTTCCTGATTGCCGGACAGATGTTGATAAAACCACTGTCGAAAGAGGTCCAGGACCTGGTACAGCACGGGGTTCTTCACCCGGTAGTAAATGATCAACCCGTCCCGCCGGCTGGTCAGGATGTTCTTGTTGCGCAGTACCGTGAGGTGCTGGCTCACGTTGGGTGGATCCAGTCCCAGCAAGCTACAGAGGTCGGTCACACACAGCTCCCGGTCGCGCAGGAGCTCGAGAATTCCGATACGCGTGGGGTGCGCCAGGGCCTTGAAGATCTCCGCTTTGAAGATGCGCAGGGCTTGACCCGTGTCGTTTGATGCCGAAGACGGCATCAGCGTCTCCTTGGCGGCCTGTGCGCCGGTGGAGGGTTTCACTGGAGGGAAAACCCCGGCAATCCCCACAGGGTGGTGTGCAGGTGCTCGAAATTCGCTATCCGCTCAGCCTGCTTTTCATACACAGCCACAATCTTGACCGTCAGGTTCGGGTCCTCCACTTTTGACAGTACCTGTATCACCCGACGATGGAAATGGCTTGACTCGAGGCTCATGGCCAGTTCCAGGCTCCACTCCTCATAGCGTGCCTCCGTCATGCCGCTGGACGGCAGGCTGATGAAACGCCTGAGAAACATCAGCAACTGTTGGAAGCCTGCGATATCGGTCGCCAGCTCACCATCGAAGGAGTCCTCCGCCAAGCACCACTCGCACTCTTCGAGAAGGACAGCGTGTTCCTCCCTTTCCGCCGCCAGCAGGTGAAAGAGCTGCCAACAAGCAGCATTCTTCCGATTGCGCACGGCCAGGCTACGGTAAATCTCGCTGAGGCAGCGCTGGCAATTCGATAGGCGCCAAGCGGTGGAGAAGTTCATGACCTCCCGGCTCAAGTCTTGGGTTCGGGACGACTGCCTGCGGGCCGACAATCTTATCGTACACTATTTCATTAAAATGTCAATAATATTAAATTGACAAATTGCTTAAATAACAATATTATGACACTAAATGGACCCACTCGCTTACCCGTGAAGACTTTGCTGGTCAGTGCCCTGGGGTGCTGGCTCTTGGGGTCGCTCCTGGGCTTGCTGGGCGAGCGACACGGTAAGCGCCCTAGGCTCGGCCTGCTCTTGACTGCCGGCAGCGCGCTTCTCG
>DASYBA010000947.1:0-2171 GCA_036501005.1 Candidatus Xenobia bacterium
CGCGTCGTAGCCCTGGCGAGACTCGGCCTGCGGGGGCATCCACGTGCCCTCCATCAAGTCGGTGCGAAGATGCCAGGCGGGCCAGGAGACCAGGCCGACGAGCCCGAGTCCCACGGTCAGGGCCGCTCCGGGATGGGCTACCAGGCGCTCCGCCCAGCGCATCCAGCCATCGTCTGGAGACGAGGGCCTGGCTCTTCCCACCCGGTCCCCCAGGAGTGACAGCACGGCCGGCAAGAGCGACAGGCTGACCGTCACCCCGACGGTGACCACCAGGATGCAGCCTAACGCCATGGAGCGGATGTCCTGCAGGGGGCTGAAGAGCAAACTGACCATGCCGACCACGACCATGGCGCCGGAGCCCACCACGGCGCGCCCGGCGGTGGCCACCGTCGTGCCGACGGCGTCTCCCACGGCGTGCCCCGCCGACCGCTCCTCGCGAAAGCGGGAGACCATCACCAGGGCATAATCGATAGACGTCCCCAACCCGATCATGCTGGCGGTGTTCTGGATCAGGATGGTCAGCGACAGGACGTGCCCGACGAGGAAGACGACGGCTCCCGTGACCGTGACGGACAGGAGGCCCACCAGCAGGGGAAGGGTGGCCGCGCCCAGCGCCCCGAAGGCCGCCAGCAGACAGACCAGGACGAAGGGCAAGGTACGTCGTTCCGCCCGGGCCGAATCCTGCGCGCTGAGGGTGTCGATGTCTTCGTCGACGGCCGTATCGCTGGTCACCAGCGTGGTCAGGTCGGGCAAGCCCAAGCTCGGCCGGAGGGCGGCCAGCGCCTGTCGCAAGGCCGGAATGGCCGCTTCCGCCTCGTCGGGATTGCTGCCCCGCATGCCCACCAGGAGCACGGTGATATGGCCATCGTCACTGGTCAGCTTGTCCGCTTCGCCCTGCAAGAAGCTGCGGGTGCTCTCCACCGGAGCCAGCTCGGGGAGGTGCGCCTGGACTTGCTGGACAGCACGGGCATAGGCCGGGTCGTGCACCGTGAGGCGCGGCTCCGAGAACACCACCAGCACAGGGTGGAGAAAGCTGGCGCCGGCAAAGTCCCGCTCGAGGATCGCATCGAGGGCAGCGGACGGACTGCCGGCGATGGGGCGCCCGCCGCCGTGCAGCACGGCAGGTGTGAGGCGGCTGGCCGGCCACGCGAGCAGCCAGCAGACCATCCAGAAACCCACGATGGGCCACGGCCGGCGGGCAATGCGCCGGCCCCAGTCGGCGGCAGGAAACAAGGGGTCTTCCTTCGCTTCGGGGTGGGCAGAGCCTCCAGAGGAGTGCGGCGGGCGGGCTCAGAATGAAGACGCTTCAACATCCAACGCTGGGAGATACCCCTCTTGCATCACGAAGCACACGGCTGGCATAGCCCCATCATGGGCCTCGACATGCCCGTCAAGATCCACGGCCACTACGGCACTCCCTTGCTGATCTTTCCGACCTCGGGAGACAGCACCGACGATTATGAGAACCACAGCATGCTCGGCGCCCTCGGACACCACCTCGAGGCGGGCCGCATCAAGTTGTTCTGCCCGCGCAGCATCAACAACCAGTCGTGGTTCGACGACAGCCTGGATCCCGCCGAGAAGGCCCGTCGAGAAACGCTCTACGATCGGTACGTGATCGAGGAACTGGTGCCGTTCATCCACCACCAGTGCGGCGGGGCAGTGCCCATCTGCTCGGTGGGTTCAAGCTTCGGCACGTATCATGCCATGAACGAGCTGCTCAAGCACCCCGACGTCTTCCGCTGGAACATCTGCATGAGCGGGCTATACGACATTCGCCGCTACACCGGCGACTTCCAGAACGACGACGTCTACTTCAACAATCCGCCCCAGTACGCGCCCAACCTGCACGATGCCGGCATTCGCCAGGCGCTGGATGGATGCAGCATCAACATCATCAGCGGGCAGGGGCCGTGGGAGCACGTCGACTGGTCGCAAGCCATGTCGGACAGCCTGGCCCAGGCCGGCATTCGCCACAACCTCGACCTGTGGGGCTTCGACGTCGCCCACGACTGGCCATGGTGGAAGAAGCAGCTAAACCACTACATTCCCATGCTGTTCGGCTAGCGACAGGGCCGCCAGGCGCTCGCCCAGGAGAAGGCGGTCCTTCTCCTCGCGGGCCAGCTTCAGCCCCTCCTGGTACCACCGTCGGGCCTGGGCCAGGTCGCTTT
>DASYBA010000948.1:0-7799 GCA_036501005.1 Candidatus Xenobia bacterium
ACCTCGGGCTTCGAGGTGGACTTCATCATTGGCGAGAATATCGCCATGTGATCGCGTAGGCCACCAAGCCGTCCGAGCAGGTCAGTCCTGGACAAGGCGTTCATGTCTTCCTCCGACGTGCCGTCTGTTTCTGAGAATCTCGCATCGGGCAGGGCCCGCAGGGGCAGCCACGAAGCGCAGCCGCGTGAAAAAGGCGTTTGTATGCCTCCTGCTGGTGTGCCAGGGGTGGGCCATGGCCGGCAGCGCGGCCCGCAGCGACATCGAGAGCCAGTACGCCAAGGCCTGTCAGGCCGCCAGACTCAAGTTCGCCGACGGGCTCTTGTCCATTCGCACGCCCGACTACCAGTCGTTCGCCGCCAACGGCCAGGCCATGGACCTGCGGGGCGAGCGGTCGCGTTACCTCAACTTGTTTGCCACCGCGCTGCAAGTGCAGGAGACCATCGACATCAAGGCGTTCCATCAGTTCGACGCTCGCCACGCCCGCTGCCAGACGCACGACGTGCTGCAGGTGGTCTACCTGGGCGAGGATCATACCCCGGTCTTGTGGACCGTGGAGGGCGTGGCCCAGGACGACTGGCTCAAGACCTCCGCCGGCTGGCGTCAGAAAGCGACTCATCTGAACGATCAGAAGTATTTCACCCAACCGCTCCCCGGCTACCACTGAACCGTCTACGGGCGGGCGGCCAGGATGTAGGGCAGCATGCGTTGCGCCAGGTACCGGTTGAACGCTGGATTGTAGTGCGAGAGGTCGATGAATATCGGCTGGTCGGATGGATACTTGTCGAGTTCGCTACCGAGACAAACCACGTGGGGAAACCCTTCCACCTTTTCATAGGCGGCTCGCACCGTGGCCAGGAACGGAATGCCCGTCAAGGGGAGCTGGTGTGCCTTGACGTGATTGTGGCTGAAATTGACCGGCTGCCAGAAAAACACGGGGGCCACCCCGCATGCCCGGCATGCGGCCCCCGCCACCTGGACGTTGGCTTCATAGGTCGACACGATAGCCTCCGGGCTGAGGAACGAAGGGTCAGGCGGGGGTGGGGCGCGGTGCAGCCGCAACGCCAGATCAATCATGGGCAGCCACTGATAGGGGGTCAGATCGAAGTGTGGATGCTGGGCCCCCATCGCCAGGCTGCGTAGTTGGCCCGTGAACCCTGGCACGTCGCCCGTCGTCACCGTCTCCCAACAGTCGTTGAAACCGTCAAGAAAGACCACCACGTCGGGACGGTGGCCAGCCCGCAGCAGGTGGAGCAGCAACGCCACCTCTTGCGACGAATAGTACCCTGGCTGCCCCAGGTTGTGCACCTCGACCCTCGTATCGGATGGCACCGCGGCCTGTAGCGCCTCTTGCAGGCAAGCAGGGAGCGTCCAGGCATCCGCCAGGTCCCATCCCAAGCACGTGCTGCCCCCCAGACAGTAGACCGTGAGCTTGCGGCCTTCGCCCGCTGCGATGCCCGGCACCAGTCGCTCACACGTATCGTCGTCCTGGGGCAGGGGCGAGACATTGAACAGGCGGCTATGGAACGGATGCACGCCATAGCCCACCCAGGGCACGTAGGGAAAGCCCATCTGGCACCACTGGTTGAAGTCGGTCAGCACTTCGTCGAGGTCCGTCGGAGACACCCCGGTAAACGCGGTGGGGACGATGAACTTGTGCTGGTCCAACCCGCGCATGTGATTGAACGTGCCGGCTTCGTCGACCACCGGCCGTGGCATGAAATGGAACACCATCGCCAATGCGACGTTGAGGAAGACGAACAGCACCAGGAAGTTGAGAAGCCCGATGGCGGTACGCGTGTACCACCGCTCAATCCGGTTCACAGCCACCAGGTGAGCGCCTGAATGAGGCCCTTCTTGAATTCCGTATAAGGCGGATACGCCAGCTTGACAAAGGTGAACCCCGTGCGCTGTTCGAGCACCGCCCGCTCGTTGGTGAAAGCCAGGAAGCCCGCGTGTCCATGCGCCTTGCCGATACCGCTCGTGTTCACGCCTCCAAATGGCAGCCGGGGATGGGCAAAGTGCACCGTGGTCTCGTTAATGCACGTCGCCCCTGCCGTGGTGTTCTCCAGGATGTATCGAATATTGTCGGCGTTACGGCTGAAGATGTACAGGGCCAGCGGCTTCTCCTTGCGCTGCACTTCGCCCAGGGCGTCGGACAGCTTGTGATAGCCTGCGACCGGCAAAATCGGTCCGAAGATCTCCTCCTGCATGACGGGCGCGGCCCACGGCACGTCGTTGAGAATGGTCGGGGCGATATAGTTGTCCTCTTCCCGAGCGACCCCGCCGGTCACCACCTCGGCCCCGAGATCCACCGACGCCGTCAGCAGTTGTCGAAGGCGAGCGGTGTGGCGAGCGTTGATGATGCGCGCATAAGAGGTCGACTGGCCTGGCTCGCGGCCGTAGAAGCGCTCCACCTGGGCCTTGAGAGCGGTCACCAGGTCTGTCTGGACCCGTTGGTCCACCAGCACGAAGTTGGGGCTGACGCACGACTGCCCGTTGTTCATGAACTTGCCCCAGGCCAGCTTCTCCGCCGTATCCTGGATATCGGCCGTCGCATCGACGAAGACCGGATTGCAACCACCCAGCTCGAGCGTCACGGAAGACAGGTGCTCGGCGGCCGCTCGCATCACGACGCGACCGACTTGCGGGCTGCCGGTAAAGAAGATGTGGTCGAAGGGCAGTTTCAACAGTTCGGTCGATACGTCTACGCCACCCAGCACGACGGCAACCTCGTCGGGGTCGAACAGTTCTCCGAGCATCTTCGAGATCAGTTCTGCCGTATGCGGAGCCAGTTCTGACGGCTTCAGCACCACGCAATTGCCGGCCGCGATGGCCGATACCAGGGGGCTGATGCTCAACATGAACGGGAAGTTCCATGGGGCCAGGATGAGAGACACGCCCTTGGGCTCATATCGAATGCGGGCTGAGGCCGTCAACAGATAGGAAGGCGACGGCACCCATTTGGATTGCATCCAGGTGTGCAGATGGGCCCGGGCCTCGCGGAGCTCCGTCAGGACCGGCTTGATGTCCGTCAGCGCGACCTCGGCAGACGGCTTGCGCATGTCCTGGTAGATGGCCTCTTCAATCTCGCCTTGGTGCCGCTGGATCCACTGCCGCAGTGACCGCAGGCGCCTCAGCCGTTCGGCCGCGGTGGTATGGCGCAGGTAGGCGGAGAACCGGGTCTTCTGTCGCGCCAGAAGGCGCGCATGGTCGACCTGGGCAACCTCGCTAGGCATACGACCTCCATTCGCGTTGCACCACCCGTACCGGAGCGACCATGCCCGAGCGGTGCGGCGGGTGCGGGCGCTGCTTCTGGCTGAGCACGATGGCCGCGATGATGGCGAGGATGACGAGCACCAGGGCGGCAATCTTCCAGATACTGTAGGGCCGGTCGCCTTGGACCTGCCCGGTGCGGGCGTTGACCATCAACTGGTAGACCTTGCCGTCGTATCGATAAGCCCCGATCCACAGGGGCAGGAGGAGGTGTCGGAAGGTCACGCTGGAGTAGGCGGTCCAGATGTCGCCGACCTGCTGCTCATCGCCCCCGATGGCCTGTTGGACGTCTTGTCGAATGGGCCCGTCCATGCGGTGCTTGGCTTTGTCGAAACACGGTTCGACGCCCACCTGGTAGCGTTGTGCCTTGTAGCCTGTCAGAAAGTCGGGCTGATACGGCTGCAGGGCCGCCAGATCCCACGGTTCCAGGCCCTGCAGGCGGTTGTCCGGCAGCGACTGGGTGCCGGCGATCAGCAGGTCGTCGAACCACCTTTGCACCTGCCCCGAGACGGGCCACCAGCGGGTCTTCTGCACCTGTCGGGTCTGCGAGTTGCCGTTCTCGTCCTGGTAGGCTTCTGTTTCGAAGTAATGCTCGCCCCTTTGCCCCTGGTACATGCTCACGGTGTAGGCGTCATAGCTCCAGAACGGCAGGTAGACGCCCTGCAAGGCGTCTTGTTGGGCAAACTTCGTCAACGAGTTGGGGGCGAACCAACGTGAGCTCAGCCACGCCCGCACCGACGCGGCCGCGTCAGCCTGCACCACCTTGAACGGCAGCACCGCTTCCGGGGCCACCAGCGGGTCTGGCGACTGGCTCTGCGTCACGATCTTGCTGCCGCAGAACGCACATTCGCCGGCCACTTGCGGCGGGGTGAAGTTGACCGTCGCACCGCAACTTTCGCACTTGACCTGCTGGGCGCTGGCCGGCAGCGCCGAGGTGCTGGTGTGCTCCTTGAGGTAGTCGGCAAAGGAGTGCCGCTGCACTTCCTCGGGCGTCGTGGGAATGCTCTCCTTGCGGCCGCAATACTGGCAGGTCAGAAAGCCGTCGCGGGGTTCGAACGCCTGGTCTCCCCCGCAGCCCGGACACTTGAAGCGGTGGGCTTTGCCAGCGGTTTGAGCGAGTGACATCATGTGCCTCCCATGCGGCCCCGGTGTTCCAAGACCCGACTCTACATTCCTGCCTTTGAGGGCTCTGCCCCCCAGTCGCTACGCTGGCGGCCCCCCCGACCGCAACTCTGGGGAGCTCTGCGGCATCTGCGCTTCGCGCTCTACTAGCCAGCGTGTGACTCAACGGCTGCAGTCGCAGCGGCGGAGCCCCCCGGCTTCGACTCGGAGGCAGAGCCCTCGAGGCAGGCCCCAGAGGAGGGCAGGGCGAAAAACGCGTGTCATGCTGGGCATGGGCGTGAAGTTGCAGGGTCGATACCGGGTCGAGCGGGTCATCGGCCAGGGCGGCATGGGCGCCGTCTACCTGGCGGTCGATGAGAGCCTGGGCGGCAAACCGCTGGCCATCAAGGAGATGAGCGTTCTCATCGATGATGCCGATACCCGCCAGCACGCCATCGAGCAATTTCAACGCGAGGCCCGCATCGTCGCCAGCCTGGACCACCCAGGCCTGGTCGACGTGACGCATTACTTCCAAGAGGACGGCAAGCAGTACCTGGTCATGTCCCATATCGACGGGGTCACCCTCGAGGCGCGGGTGGCGGCCACCCCCGACAACATTCCAATTCCGATGGCGCTGGACTGGGCCGATCAACTGGCCGACGTGCTCCAGTACCTGCATGCTCGCACGCCCCCCATCATTTTCCGGGACCTCAAGCCGAGCAATGTCATGATCGACACGCGCAACCGCGTCAAGCTTATTGACTTTGGCATGGCCCGGGTTTTCGACTCGGGGCGAACCAGCACGTTCATCAAGGGGGCGGGAACGTCCGGTTTTGCGCCCTTGGAACAGTACAGCCGGAGCAATAATTCGGCTAGCGATCCTCGCACCGACATCTATTCGCTGGGCGCGACCCTCTATGTGCTCCTGACCCGCAGCACGCCGCCGGCGGCCCCCGATCTGGCGACTCGCAGCGAGACGTTGACGCCGCCTGGCCAGATCAATCCCAAGGTGAGCCCTCGGCTGGAGGAGGCCGTCCTCTCCATGATGGCCCTCCGCAAAGACGATCGCCCATCCGATATGGCGGCGGTGCGGCAGGCGCTGCAACGGGCCCGCGCCGAGGCCTTGCGGGGCCCGACCGGCAGCGTTCGCCCCCGGTTCTGCGCCGAGTGTGGCACACCGGCTGACCCGCTGCAGGCGTCCTGTGTGCAGTGCGGCCACCTGCACGAGCTGCTGGCTTCGGTGACCCCGGCCCCCTTGCCCAGCGCTGTCCCGGCCCCCCCTGCCACGCCCCTCGGACCGCTCGAACCGGGCACCTTGCTGGAGGGGCGCTACGTCATCGGAGCGCGCCTGGGGGGTGGCCGGACCGGCGACGTCTACCTGGCCCACCTGTCGCACCTGGAAAGCAAGCGGGTCGCCATCAAGACGATTCACGGCCGCTTCGAATCTGCTGTCGAGCAGGAGAGGGCGTTCGAGCAGTTTCGTCTCGAAGCCAGCCGGCTGGCCGCCCTCGACCATCCCAACCTGGTGCACCTCAACGACTATTTTATTCAAGGCAGTACGGCCTTTGTCGTCATGGATCACGCCGAGGGCGTCACGCTCAAGCAGCTCCTGGAGGGGCGGGACGGTTTCGTGAGCCTCCCCCTGGCCATGGAGCTGTGTCAGCAACTGTGCGACGTCATCGGCTATCTGCATCGCCGCCAACCGCCGGTGGTGTTCGGCGCTTTGGAGCCCTCTCACGTCATGGTGGGCTCCGACGTGCGCGTCAAGCTGATCGATTTTGGCTTCGGCCGCATGTTGGAAGAGCGCATGGTCGACGTCGTGCCGCAACCGAACCCGTACCTGCCCGTCGAGTACAGCATCCCGGGCGAGCTCCGCACCCCCCAGAGCGACATCTATTCGCTAGGGGCGACCATGTATGCCATCTTCACCCGCCAGACGCCGCCCTCAGCCCTCGAGCTGGTGACCGGGGAGGCCGAGCTGACCTCGCCTCACGAGGTGCGGACCGATCTGCCCCGTCGACTGGAGCAGATCCTGGCTCGCATGATGGATGCCCAGCAGTCGGGCCGGCCCGCCACCGTTCAGGAGGTGCGTGAGCGGCTGAACTGGGCCTTCGAGCCGGAGCCGGAAGCGCCCCCTCCCCCCCCCGCCGCCCCCCCGCCGGAACCTGCCCCAGTCCCGGAAGCTGCCGCCCCCGTCCCCATGCCAAGCCCTCCGCCTCCTCCGCCGCCGCCCGGTCCCTTCAAACCCCGGGCTGACGCGCCCTCCATCCATCTGTCCCTCAAGACCTCCGGACCCCTCGGCTTCCTCAAGAGCAGCAGCCCGGAGGCCGTTCGTCTGGTATCGATGGGATTCGATACGGTGACGTTCGACGCGGCCCGTTCTCTCAAAGTGCCGGGCGCCCACGCCTTGAAGTTGGTGGTCATGCTGGCGGATGCACCGGTGGAAGCCGACATGCGGGTCCAACTCTCCGAACAGGCCCAGATCGGTCCGGGCACCTGGCGGTATGCGGGCAAGTGGACCGACCTGCCCGCCCCCGTGCGAAGCGCCCTGGAATCCGTTCAGGAGCGTCGCCAGGCCCGCCGGGTCAAGGAAGAGATCCAGGTCATGTGCAAGGCCATCCCGGGCTACCGGGCTATATCGGTTGATTTGAGCCCGACCGGCGTCGGCATCATCTCGCACGGCCCGGTCGCGACCGGCCAGGTCGTAGAGCTGCTGCTCGATCTAGACGACCAGGCGGGCCATGCCGAAGTGGGCGCCCAAAAAGGCCCGGCCCGAGCGACCGTGCAGGCTCGCGTGGTCCACTGCAGCCCGTTCGACGACAGCCGCTGGCGCGTCGGTTTTGCTATCGAAAGTCTGTCGAAAAGTAGCGCCGTGGCGCTCATGGCGTACCTCAAGAAGCTGTAGAAGGCCTGTACCCTGTCACCGTCGAAAACGCCGGCGTGCTGGCAGGTGGGGTCGTTCTGCAAAACCGATATCGAATCGAAACCGTGCTGGGCCGAGGCGGCATGGGAGCGGTCTATCTGGCCATCGATGGCAGTCTGGGCAACAAGCGCGTCGCCATCAAGGAGATGTCCGTTCTCATCGACGACGCCCAGGCTCGCCAGAAAGCCATCGAGCAGTTCCAGGTAGAGGCCCGCATGCTGGCCGAGCTGGATCATCCCGGCCTGGTCCGGGTCTCCCACTACTTTGAAGAGCAGGGCATGCAGTACCTGGTCATGATGTACATCGACGGCTCGACCCTCGAAGCCAAAGTCAACGAACGCTCTGACTTCTGGCCTCTCGGCATGGTGCTGGACTGGACGGAGCAGTTGGCCGACGTGCTGGACTACCTGCACAACCACCAGCCCCCCATCATCTTTCGCGATCTCAAGCCGCCCAACGTCATGATCGATGCGCGCAATCACGTCATTCTGATCGATTTCGG
>DASYBA010000949.1:0-4324 GCA_036501005.1 Candidatus Xenobia bacterium
AGTTGCAGACTGATAGGCCTCGAAGAAGGAGCGGTCGGTTTGGGTGGACCAGAACAGCAGGCACTGAGCGGATTGGTGGTGCCCCGCGCGGTGGACGTGCAGCCTGCGTCGGGGGCGTCTGTGCCGCCGGCCGCAAGCCTGATGGTCTCGCCGGGGGGTTGGAAGAAGGCCGGACACCGAGCCGCGCGGCTCTTGTTGCTGGCCAGCCTGCTGTTTGCTGCCGCGGCCTTCGTGCCCACCCCGTACTACCTCAAGGCCCCCGGCCGCGCCGACGACCTCAGTCACATGGTCGCGGTGTCGGGCGGCCGACGAGACTTCGCCGGCAAACTGATGATGACGACCGTGATCTACGAACGGGCGAACTTCTTCTTCTGCCTCTACGCCACCCTGGATTCGCAGTCTGAGCTTGAAACGCAAGAGCCGGTGCACCTGCGGCGGCCTCATTTTGTCAGTTTGCCGGTCTGGCACATGAGTCAGATGGAGGCCAGCAAGTTGTCTGCCAAGCTGGCGGCCATGCGCTTCCTGAGAATTCCCGTCGGATTGCAGGCCGACGGCGTGCGCATCCTGTCTTTCCTGAACCAGGCGCCGGCCAAGAGCCTGCTCGAGACGGGCGACGTCATTTCCCGCATCGATACCATGCCGGTCAAGAGCTATGGCGATTTGCACGACCTCTTGAGACCCCACAAGGCCGGCGACCAGGTGCGGGTGGAGGTGGAGCGGGCGGGTACCACCCTGGATCGGGACGTGCCCCTCATCTCCCAGGAAGGGCAGACCATCATCGGTGTGCAGGTCGAAAACGCCTTCGATACCTCGGATCTGCCGCGGCAGGTCGACATCAACTCCAGGGCCATCCAGGGAGGCAGCGCGGGGCTCATGTTTACCCTGGAGATCATCCGCCAGATGGAGGGGGTCGACCTCACCCGGGGCAACGTCGTGGCGGGGACGGGCACCATCGACCCGGATGGCTCGGTCGGGCCGGTCGAAGGGGTGCCCCAGAAACTGGTGGCGGCGGAGCGGGCCGGGGCTACGGTCTTCCTGGTACCGGAAGAGAATGTGGAGGACCTGCCCCACCAGCATCCGGGCGTCCGGGTGGTGCCAGTACGCACCCTGCGAGACGCGATGGCAGCCCTGGCGAAACTCCCACCGAAACTGCCTCGGCCGCGGTCGTGGTGGTAGCAGGTTCTTCTTCGACAAAGTATTCGGCGGTGAGCTCCCCCGCCGTGGCAGGCCAGATGCGAAAGCCCCCTCGAGAGACGCGTGAAGGGTGCACGCGGATGGTCCACATGCCGCCAATCGCTTTGCCGCCCTGCACCCCGTCGTAGTCGACTCGGTGGCGTCCGACGTACTGCTTGATCCAACCGCATTTGCGGGTCTCTATGGAGTAGTGGCCGTCGATGGTGAATCGGCCGATGTTGTCGATGCCCTCACCCGTCATGCGCTCGCCATCGAACTGCAGGAAGAGGTCCATTCGATACGGGTCGGAGCGGGGGCCGAAGGTATAGAAGCCAACCCACTTGCCGGAGGGGAACCCGGGATCCGTCTCCATCGGACCATGGATTCCCCCCTGAGGGTGGGTAACCTCTAGCGAAACAGCCGTTGGAGCCGACGGGCACCACTCTCCACCGCATAGCGGACGCCGTTGGCCACGTCGTTCGTCATCAAGAAGCGGGTGGCGTTCTCGCCCAGCGGCGAGTCAGGGTTATCGAAGGGATGTTGCTGGATGAGCCGGTCCCGGTTGCGGATGAGGACGCCGGAGTAGCGGGCCAGTTGCTGGGGGCTCCAGTTTTCGATATGAAGACGGCCTTCCTCGTTCACCATGTGGCGAATCTGGTCGTCGCTCAGGGCGGTAATCTTGTCCAGCCAGGGGGAGAGGCGAGCCGGCGTTGCGACGGCGGCCAGCAGATGGCGGTTGGCATCGGGGAGGCCCACCGAGGTCACGCCGTCGGCGAGGGCAGATCCGAAGTCGACGGCGCGGGCGGCGGGCCCCTGCGGCGTGTGGTCGGCCAGGGTATTGCGGTCATTGTAGACGCAATCCCAGTCGCCCATCCAGGCGCGCACGACCAGGATGGCGGCAGCCTGGTCGGGATTGGTGAGATGGTGGGCGTCTGCCTCGGTCAACGGGTGGAATTCTGCTTGAAAATCCGAGATGACGCCTGCGTGTTTCTGTCCCTGGCCGTCAACGTGGAAGGCCTGGTCGTAGGTGACCGTGGGCAGGTGAAACTGGTGGTCCAGCAGATGCGAGGCCAGGACCTCGGCGATATCCCTCTCGTCGGCGACACGGTCGATGATGTCGTCAACCGGCTTGAGGGGGGCTGAGATTTCTTTGTTGTGCTTGAAGACCACGGATCGGCCGTCCATGGTGGTGGTGATGACGGGGTGGGTATAGCCGGCGCCGGTCTGCTGGGTGGAGGGGTGGACCTGGATGGCGGTCATGCCCCCATGGTAGCGGGTATTTGTTGTCGTTCTGTTATGAGTCGCTAAACAAGCTGTTGCCGGTGCTCTCGAACCCAGGACCTAAAAGCCGCAGGATCTCGGAGGTGGCGACCGTGTGGCGGACATCATGGCGGGATATAGCGTATCGCTTGTTTGCGACATGAAGAGCCTGCAGGCGGGGCACGTGCGCTGGATCGCGCTCAGAACGTCGGGTTCGGTGAGAACGCCGCGACACCGTGCCCGTCGGAGCATCCCCACACAGGCTCCCAGTGCGGTCCCCACACGCGAAAAAAAACATGCCGTCGTTGCTTCAGCAGCCGGCGGCACGCAGCCTGTGCCTACACGTGCAGGCGGAGGACGTCAATACTCTTGGCACGGACGTGGAGGTTGTCTTCCAGACCACCCTTCACGTCAATCTCCATGCCGGGTCTAAGGGCCGTCCACGCCACCGGGCGGCCGTTCATAAAGACTCTGGTGCGACCGTCGACGTCGACCAGGAGCTTCTCTTTGACGGGCTCATGATAGGCGTTGAGGTACTTCACCTCGAGACGGTTGTGGTCGGTGTCGACCTGCTTGATGGTGTACTTCTTGTTGACCGGCACGATCTGTGCGGTGGCGGCCTGGAACGGGACCAGCAGCATCACGGCGGCCAGGGCGCCAAAAATCATCTTCTTCATCGATGAGAACCTCCTCGCGGGTATCCTAAGCTGTTCTTCCCCGCCGCCGGGGCAGCCAAACAGAGCCCGGAGGGGTAGTCTTTCGGCGCGAAGAAGACCCCCCCATGAGTACTTCAAAAGATAGCTTCAAAACCCGACAGTCCTTGACCGTCGCGGATAAGACATATCAATATTTCTCGCTGGCCACGCTGGGCGACAAGGCCAGCCGCCTGCCCTATTCGCTCCGTGTTCTGCTGGAGAACCTGCTGCGCACCGAAGACGGCGTCAAGGTCACCGCCGGCGATATCGAGGCGTTACTGGCGTGGGACGCCGCCAGGCCTTCCGATAAGGAGATCGCCTTCTCGCCCTCCCGAGTACTCTTGCAAGACTTCACCGGGGTGCCCTGCGTGGTCGATCTGGGCGTCATGCGTGACGCCATGCGCCGCATGGGCGGCGACCCGACCCGCATCAACCCGCTGGTGCCCGTCGACCTGGTCATCGATCACAGTGTGCAGGTCGACCGCTTCGGATCGGACGTCGCGTTTCAGGCCAACGCCGCGTTCGAATACGAGCGGAATCAGGAACGGTACGGTTTTCTGCGCTGGGGCCAGAGGGCGTTCCGCAATTTCCGGGTAGTGCCGCCCGACACGGGCATCGTGCATCAGATCAACCTGGAGTTCCTGGCCTCCGTGGTGTTCCAGTCGGGCGACGTGCTCTACCCTGACACGCTGGTCGGCACCGACTCGCATACGACCATGATCAACGGACTGGGCGTGCTGGGCTGGGGCGTCGGCGGTATCGAGGCGGAAGCCGCCATGCTGGGTCAGCCCATCTCGATGCTCATCCCCGCCGTGGTGGGCTTCAAGATGACGGGCAAGCTCTCGTCCGGGGCCACTGCCACGGATCTGGTGTTGACGGTCACGCAGATGCTGCGAAAGCGGGGCGTGGTGGGCAAGTTTGTCGAGTTCCATGGCGCGGGCCTGGATGGGTTGTCGCTGGCCGACCGGGCCACGATCGCCAACATGGCGCCGGAGTATGGGGCCACCATGGGATTCTTCCCCGTGGATGCTGAAACGCTGGCCTACCTTCGCTTCACCGGACGGGATGCCGCCCAGGTCGAGCGAGTCGAGGCCTACTATCGGGCGCAGGGGCTGTTTCGAACGTCGGAAAGTCCTGAGCCGGAGTATTCCGATACGTTGACGCTGGATCTCGGGCAGGTGGAGGCCAGCATGGCG
>DASYBA010000950.1:0-2751 GCA_036501005.1 Candidatus Xenobia bacterium
TGAGAAGAAGAAGCAGAAGGTGGTGCTGAATTCGGCCGGCGCTGACGTCGACATGACCACGCAGGACATCACCTTCCACGGTCCCGTGACCGCCAAAGCCAACACCGGCGAGGCCCTCCGCATCGGGCACCTGCGCTGGGACGGTCGGCACCATAAATTCTTTGGGGACGCCGACGTGCGCCTGACCCGCGGGACCGCGTGGATGGAGGGGGAACGCATGGTGGCTGATGCGACTTTGCGCTCGGTGGAACTCAAAGGCAACGTGCGGATATTTTTAAACGATCTGAGCCAGTTGGGAACAGCGAAGGAATGACAGACATCTCCACCTTGACCGCTCCGGTACCCCCGCCGGCGCCTGCCCAGCCGGGCGGGTTGCGCCTCGCGACCGAAGGCCTGGTGAAAAGCTTTGGCGGCCGGACCGTCGTCAAAGGGGTGACCGTCGACGTGACCAAGGGCGAGGTGGTCGGCCTGCTGGGCTCCAACGGGGCCGGCAAGACGACGACCTTCTACATGGTGGTCGGGCTGGTGAGGCCCGAGGGCGGCACCATCCGGCTGGGCGACAAGGACGTCACGGAACTGCCGTTCCACCAGCGGGCCGAGCTCGGCATCGGTTACCTGCCGCAGGAGCCGTCCATCTTCCGCAAGCTGACGGTGGAAGACAACCTGCGTATGTTGTGGGAGCTGCGAGACGTGCCGGAGGCCGAGCAGGAGACCCGTCTGGTCAAGCTCCTGGAGGAGTTTGGCGTGCTGCGGCTGCGGCACCAGAAGGCCTTTACCCTGTCCGGCGGCGAGCGTCGCCGGGTGGAGATCGCCCGAGCCATCGCCACGGCCCCGCACTTTCTGCTCCTGGATGAGCCCTTCACGGGGGTCGACCCCATCGCCGTGGCCGAACTGCAGGAGATCATCGGCAAGCTGCGCGACCAGGGGCTCGGCATTCTCATCACCGACCACAACGTGCGAGAGACCCTGCAGATTACCGACCGGGCCTACATCATCCGAGAAGGCGAGATTCTCGAGTCGGGCACGCCCCGGCAGATCGCCTCCAGCGAGGTCGCCCGCAAGTACTATCTGGGTGAGCGCTTCGCCCTCGACACCGAGGGCCTCAACCTGAAGTGAAGCTCAAGATCCTCGACCGCTACATGATCGGAGAGCTCCTGGTGCCGTTCCTGGCTGGGACGGCCACCTTTACGCTGCTCTTCATGTCCATGGACACCCTGTTCCGGGTCGCCAACATGCTGGTCAAGGGCCAGTCTCTCTGGCAAGCCGCCGACTATCTGCTGAGTACGCTGCCGTCTGTGCTGGTGCTGACCTTTCCCATGGCCGTGCTGCTGGCCTGCCTGATGGCCTTCGGTGGCCTTTCTTCCAATAGCGAGCTGGTGGCGCTCAAGGCAGGCGGGATCGGGTTCTTCCGGGTGGCGCTCCCGGGCATGGTGCTGGCCCTGTTGATTTCTATCGGATCCTACGTGCTCAACGAAAAGGTCGTGCCCGAGGCGACGTATCGGGCCCACAACATCTTCATTGAAGACGTCAGCAACCAAAACCCCGCGCTGCGAGAGAACATTTCGCTCCGGGACGTGCTATCGAACGGCACGGAGCGACGCATTTTTGCTCGCAAGCTCGATCCGCAGTCCGGCATCATGTACGACGTCACCATCCAGAGCTTCGAGAACGGCATGCGCACCGAGGAGGTCTACGCCCAGCGGGTGGTGTGGCAGAACGATCACTGGCTCATGTACAACGTCAACAGCTACCAGTACAATGCGCAACAGAGCGTGGAGAACTGGTCTCGCTCGGCTTCCGCTTTGCTGAGCGTGACGCAAAGCCCGATGGACATCGCCCGTCGCGAGCGCATGCCGGAGGAGATGAGCCGGGGCGAGCTGCGAGAGCGGATCGCCGATATCGATTCGTCCCGCGACGGGCTCCACGACAAGACCTACAATCAATACGTGCTGATCTATAACGAGAAGCTGGCGATTCCGTTCACCTGTTTCGTCTTCGCCATGCTGGGCATGCCGCTCGGCGTCCGCCCGCAGCGCACCAGTGCCGGCATGGGGCTGGGCATCAGTCTGGTGTTCATCCTGTTTTACTACCTGTTGATGACGCTCTCGCATGCGCTGGGCGAGAACAGCGTGCTGCCGGCCAGCTTCGCGGCATGGCTGCCCAACACGGTGTTCGGCGGCCTGGGCGTCGGGCTGGTGGCCAAGGCAAGCCGCACCTGATTTTATCCAGAATTTATCCAGCCGGCCAGGGGGTGGCAAACCGCCGCTAGAATCGGCTCTCGGCTTGGTTATAGGATTGTTTGTCATTGGCGTGGTCGTGTCCGGGGCCATCGCCTGGCTGGGAAACTGGGTGGGCCGCACGGTGGGCCGTCGCAAGCTCAGTCTTTTTGGCATGCGGCCGCGGCACACCTCGACCATGGTCACGGTGGCGACGGGCACGTTCATCTTTCTCGCCACCTCCCTGCTGCTCATCGCCTTCTCCGCGCCGGTGCGGGACATGCTGCTGCATCAGGAGGAGATCAAGCGGCAACTGAGCGATGCCATCCACGACCTGGCCACCGTGCAGAGCCAGAGCCAGCGGGCCGGGGAGGAAATCAAGCGTCTCGAGGCCATGCGCCGCATCTCCACGCCGCTCCTCGACATGGACCAGATCGTCAACCTGAATGTCGTGGATTGTCGCGGCGGGCGGGACCTCATCGAGCGCCAGATCGACGCCATGCTGACCGAGACCAACGACAAGATGCTCAAGCTC
>DASYBA010000951.1:0-5164 GCA_036501005.1 Candidatus Xenobia bacterium
ATTTCGTGTTCTTCGAGGGTGGGCTGGACGCCCGCCCTCGCGCTGGGCAAGTCGGAAGTCGTGGCCACTTCCAGTTGGCGAAGTTGGATGGAAAGCCACAACATGGAGCCGCCGAACACCAGGGCATAGACGGCCAGGCACCACGTCAAGGCCACCACGGTGGCGGCGGGCATCAAGAAAAAGACCACGCCCAGGCATATCGATACGATGCCCGCGAGGCTGAGCATCCAGCCGTGTCGGTACTCGGCATGCAGCCGGGCACCGGCCACCACTTCGAGGACACCGGTGATGAGCGCCCAGGCGGCCCACAGGTAGACCAGCGCCACACTGGCCGCCAGCGGCATGAAGAGACAGACCAGTCCAGCCAGGACGCCCAGGATGCCGTCCGCCAGCCACATGCCGCCGGGCTGATGGTGGCTGAGGCCCGAGATCAAGGCGGCGATGCCGTCGATGACCAGAAAGATGCCAAACAGCATGAGCAGGCTGGCGAAAGTCGACAAGGGGTTGAAGAGGGCAATCAGACCAAACAGGATGGCCACCACGCCTCGAACGGCGAGCCAGCCGCGGTTGTGCATGAAAAAAATAGTGCGAGGGCCCATAGACATCAATCCTCCTGATCAAAGATGTTTCCTCAAAAGCCAGGTTTACAACCGCATCCATCATAATCTAGCAAGAACCCGGCCGGGGCATGGGGAATAGTCGTTCCATGCGGTTGGTCCTCATCTCGCCGAAAGGTCCGTTGTACCGACACCGGGGGGGCATTTTCCAGAAGGCCCTCCGCTATGCGCCGCTGACGCTCTCGACCCTGGCCTCGCTAGTGCCCGCCGATTTGAAGGCCGACATTCGCGTCGTCGACGAGGGCATCCAAGACGTCGATCTCAACCTGGAAGCAGACCTCATCGGCATGACCTGCATCACCGGCACGTCCATGCGAGCGTACCAGTTGTCTCGCCATTTCCGCGAGCGGGGCATCCCGGTTGTGCTGGGGGGGCCCCACGTCACCCTGGTACCGGACGACGCCCAACCGCATGCAGACAGCGTCGTGGTCGGCTACGCGGAAGAGACGTGGCCCCAGCTCTTGCGAGACTTCGCCGCCGGCCGCCTGCAGCCTCGCTATCGACAGAGCCCGAACCTGCGCTTGGAGAACCTGCCTTTCGCCCGCCGCGATCTGATGCAGAGCCGTCAGTACCTCACCACCCACGTGTTCGAAGCGACCCGCGGCTGCATTCACGACTGCGACTTCTGCGTGGTGCCGTCTGCCTGGGGGCGACGCCCGCTGCAGAAGCCGGTCGAAGACGTGGTGGCGGACATCCGCCAGTATCGATCCAAACGTCTCATCTTTGTCGATCTCAACCTCATCGCCGACCCAGGGTATGCGGTGCAGCTCTTCGAGGCCCTGATCCCGCTCCGGGTGCACTGGTATGGACTGAGCACGACGCTCATCGTGCACGACCCCCAGCTCCTCTCCCTGGCCGCGCGCAGCGGGTGCCGGGGGCTGCTGCTGGGCTTCGAATCGATAGAGCCCGCCAACGTCCAGGCGGCCGGCAAGAAGTTCAACCTGCTGCACGAATATCGATACGTCCTGCAGAAGCTGCACGAGCACGACATCTGCGTGCAGGGGTGCTTCGTCTTCGGCATGGACCACGACACGCCGAAGACGTTCATGCGAACGGCCCGCTTCGTCGTGGAGGCGGGCGTCGACCTGCCCCGCTTCGCCATCGTGACGCCGTTTCCGGGCACCACCCTGTACCGCCGCCTGGAGTCGGAGGGGCGCATCCTGACCCGCAACTGGGAATTGTACGACGGACAACACGTCGTCTTCCAGCCGTCCAACATGACGATGGAAGAGCTCTACCAAGGCCATGAAAAGGTCTGGAAGCATGCCTATCGGGTGGATTCCATCATCCGCCGCCTGGCGGCCTCCCGGGTGCAGGTGCCGCTCTCCATGTCGACCAACGCTGCGTACCGATACTATGCCCATCATCTTGACCAGTTCTATACCTGCGACTGGATGCTGAAACCGGAGACAGTGGCAAGTTGAGACTGACCCTCATCCACCCCGCTATCGGCCGGAAACCGGGTGAGAACTACATTCGCACCTGGCAGATGGAGCCCCTGGCTCAAGCGGTGCTGGCCGCCCTGACCCCGCCCGACGTCGAAGTGAAGCTGTACGACGATCGCTTGGAGCCCATTCCCTACGACGAACCGACAGACCTGGTGGCCATCAGCGTGGAGACCTACACCGCGCGCCGGGCCTACCAGATCGCCTCCGAGTATCGGACCCGAGGCGTGCCCGTCGTCATGGGCGGTTTCCACGCCACCCTCTGCCCCGACGAGGTCGCCGAGTATGCCGAGGCTGTGGTCGTCGGCGAGGCGGAGGCCTGCTGGCCCCTCCTTATCGATGACTTTCGCCACGGCAAGCTGGGGAAGATATATCGGACCGGAGTGCGTCCAGCCCTGTCCGGAACGACGCCCGATCGGCGCATCTTCCGCGGCAAGCGCTATCTTCCGGTGTCGTTGGTTGAAGCGGGCCGCGGCTGCCATTTCAAGTGTGAGTTCTGCGCCGTCCAGACCTACTTTGGAGCGACCCAGAACCGACGTCCCACCGACGACATCATCGCCGAGATCGCCGCCCTGCGCCAGCAGGGGCGACGCTTCTACTTTTTCGTCGACGACAACATCACTTCGAACCTCAAGCAGGCCAAGGAGTTCTATCGGGCGCTGATTCCGCTGAAGATCCGTTGGGTCAGCCAGGCCAGCATCAACCTGGCGCATGATGAGGAGTTCCTCCAACTGCTGGTCGACAGCGGCTGCCTGGGGGTCTTGATCGGGTTTGAGACGCTGAATCCAGACACGCTCAAGGCCATGAACAAGAGCTTCAACCAGGCCCGCGGCGGCTACGACAAGGCGCTGGCCAACCTGCGTCGCTATCGCATCCGCATCTACGCGACCTTTGTTTTCGGCTACGACGAAGACACGCCGGAGACGTTCCGCCAAACAGTGGAGTTTGCCCGAGAGCATGCTTTCTTCATCACCGCCTTCAACCACCTCACCCCTTTTCCCGCCACGCCGCTCTACCAGCGGTTGCAGCAGGAGAACCGGTTGCTGTACGAGTCGTGGTGGCTGGATCCCCGCTATCGATACAACATGATTCCGTTTACGCCACGCGGCATGTCGCCCGCAGATCTGCAGGCGGGGTGCATCGAGGCACGCCGTCGCTTCTATGCCTGGCCGGGCATCTTGCAGCGCAGCCTGGACCTGCCCAACCGTACGGATCCACTCATCTGGTGGCACTTCCTCATGATCAACGCCATGATTCGAAACGAGATCGCGCAGCGAGACATGTACCCGCTGGGCGACGCCGCCTGGCACAAGACCCTCGTGCCCGCATGATCACGCTGGACCTGGCCGGCGCCAAAGATGACGAAGCCCTGCGCCGACTGCTCCGAGACAATCCCTTGCCCGGACGGGTGACGCTGGCCTACCATCGGGAGCCTAGCTTCTTTCGGGCTGCCGCACTGGAGGGCGACGTCCACCAGACCTTGGTCGGCCGCACGGCGGAGGGCGGCATCATGGGTCTCGGCACCCGCTCGGAACGGCCTGCCTGGCTCTTGGGGCAACCCGCCCGCGTCGGCTACCTGGGAGGCCTGCGAGTCGACGCCCGCTACCGCGGCCAGCATGGCATGCTCCCGCAGGCATGGCGATACTTGCACCAGTTGCACCAGGCCGGCACCTGCCCCGTCTACCTGACCACCATCGTGGCCGACAACCGGCCTGCCCGCCGTCTGTTGGAAGCGGGTCTGCCGGGCTTTCCCCGGTATCGGGTCCTCGACACCCTTGTCACGTTGGTGGTCGGCACGGGCGAACCGGAGGCGGCCCGTATGGATCGGGGGTCGACCCACTCGGTGGCCGACATCGTTCGCCTCCAGCCGACAGACTCTCTGGCGCCGCGCTGGACGGCGGAGACCCTGCTGGCTGATGGTCTTGCGCCCCAGGATTTCATCCTGGACGGGTCGGGGGGGTGCACGGCCGTGTGGGATCAGCGCCACCTCAAACAGCACGTGGTCTTGGAGGGCAGCGCGGTGGGCCTGCCGGCCGGCCCGCTCGCGCTGGCCTTTCTGTCGCATTTGTCTTCCCCCCACGAAACGGGGGTCATGGCGCTCATCCATGAAGCACGCCGGGAAGCGGCGAATCGTGGCATTCGCTATCTTTGCCTGGGTCTGCCCGGGCGGCACCGGTATCGAACGCTGTTGAACCGCTTCTCCGGCCTGACCTACGAAAGCATCATCTACGCGGTGCACTGGGAAGATGGGGCAGAGCTGGCAGCGCGGTTGCAGAGCCAACCCCTGCACGTCGAGGTGGCCTTGCTATGAAAGGCGTAGTGGTGCCGCGGGGCGACTTGACGGGCGCGCAGGTGCGTAGCATGCGCGAACTTCTGGATGCGCACTTCGACGGCGTGCATTCGGACGTGTTCGCCCACGACCTGGCCGCCAAGGACTATGTCGTATTGTTGGAGGAAGATGCTCGGTTGAAAGGGTTCTCGACCATGGCCGTCTATCCGGCCACGTTCGAGGAGACCCAGGTCACGGTGGTGTTTTCGGGCGACACGGTGGTGGAGCGATCGGCGTGGGGGTCGACGGCCCTGCCTCGGGCCTGGATGGCCGCGGTCGCCACTTTCGCTAGAGAGAGGCCGGTGTGGTGGTTCCTCATCTGCTCGGGCTGGCGGACCTATCGATTCCTGCCCCTCTTCTTCAAGCGCTTCTGGCCCTCGCCCGGGGTCGACATGCCGGCCGAGCTGGAGGCCTTCCGGCATCGTCTGGCCGTCGATCGCTTCGGGGCGGCCTGGTCGCCGCATGAAGGTATCGTGCGGCTCTCGCACCCGGCCGTGTTGCGCCCCGGTCTCGGCGAAGTGACCCCGGAGCGGGCCCAGGACCCCTATATCGACTTCTTTGCCCGCCTGAACCCCGGATGGGAGCGGGGCGACGAACTGGTCTGTCTGACGCAGTTCGACCGCACCAACTTGACTCGCATCGGTCAACGCCTGGCGCCCCCGTGAGGACGGCAGTCCTCAACGGTCTCTGGTGGCTCTCGCGGTGGCCGTCGTGGGCCTCATTTCGAACGGCCCTGGCCCGGCCCCGGGAAGTGCAGGCAGGCCTCTTGAAGG
>DASYBA010000952.1:0-1578 GCA_036501005.1 Candidatus Xenobia bacterium
TGAGGTCGATGGCGCGACCCTCGTGGGCCATGACTGGGGCGGAGCGCTGGGCTTCGACTGGGCCTCCCGCCACCCCGGCCGGGTCCGGGGAATCGCCTTCATGGAGACCATCGTCCGACCCATTACCTGGGACGACTGGCCCGCATGGGCACGGGAAATGTTCCAGGCCTTCCGCCGGTCAGGCGAGGGCGAGGAACTCATCTTGGACCGCAATCTCTTCGTAGAACAGGTCCTCCCCCACGCCGTCAAGCGCACCATGAGCGAGGAAGAGCTCGACGTCTACCGGGCGCCGTTCACTGACCGGGCACAGAGGCTGCCGACCCTCGCCTGGCCCCGCGAGATCCCCATCGACAGCGCACCCGCCGACGTCGTGAGACGAGTCGAGACCTATGACGCCTGGCTCGAGTCCTCTACGGAGGTGCCCAAGCTCCTGCTCACCTTCAGCCCGGGCGCGATCATGACCCCCTCGATAATCAGGTGGTGCCAGGATCACATAGCCAGCCTCGACGTCGAGCACATCGGTACCGGCATCCACTTCGTCCAGGAAGATAATGGACCCGCCATCGGCAACGCCATTGCCAGATGGCGGCAGAAGCAAGGACTCGGCAAGGCTCCTGCCCGTTACCGTCGGGGCAGCTCATAGCGGTTCTGAGACACCAACCAGCTCAGCCGGGCCGGGCTGATCCGCCGCGGGGTAGTGGCTGCCGCCGGACCCACCGGCCCGCGGCTGCGCGGGTGATTCCACCGGTTCGCCGCCGGTGACGAACGCACGGCGGGGGTCCTGCACCGCAGCACCTGGGAGACGAGCGCGATCACGATGAGCGGCAGGATCGCGATGATCGGGCTGCGGAAGATCACCAGCAGCAGCACCAGGATCAGGACGAGCGTGGCGAGCAAGACGATCTGCTCGGCCCGGTTGCTGGATTGCTGGCTGTCGAGTTGCTGAGCCGCCGACCCGGTCACGCCCTCGGTCAGCCCCGTTCCCGCCACGAGCGGCTTGATGTCCCGACGTCGGCAGATCGCAGAAGCGTTGCCCATGGGCCATGGTAGGAGGGTGGCGCGCAGCGGCTGAGCTGGATTGCCGGGATCCACGACTTCGGCGTGACAAATGTCAGGGGCGCCCTGCTCCACGTCTTCTGCACGCCGTCTGCATCCAAACTGCACAAGGGCGGGTTGTGTTGGAGGAGCACAAGCGGCGGCAGGACCACGGGGGTGTGCCGTCGCGGGGGGTGCAGGTGGTGCCCGCGCTCGCGCTGACCCGCTGGTGGCAGGCGGTCTTACGGTCGGCGACCCGGGGGAAGTATCCCGCGACCTGCGGGCACCGCCAACCCCCAGCATCTCTGGACGATGGGGGAACAGGCCATGGCGTTCGTGCAGATCATCGAGTTCCGCACCGCTGATATCGACGCGGCCCGCGGGATCAACGAGGAGTGGCGTCGCGCCACAGAAGGCAAGCGCACCGTGCGGCGCGAACTACTGGCTCGTGATCACTCAGACCCCACCCGCTACTTCGCCGTGATCTTCTTCGACTCGCATGAGTCGGCGATGGCGAACTCCAGCCTGCCGGAGACCCAGGCG